>DASYXP010000134.1:0-21433 GCA_035934835.1 Gemmatimonadales bacterium
TCGCCCATCGCGCTCGCGCTGATGCCCTGGTACCTGGCGTGCTTCCGACGGGCCGTCCGCCAGGGCGTGCGCGCCTTCCACCCCGACGTGATCCACGCGCACTGGTGGATCCCGGGCGCGATCGCCGCGGTGGGGCAGGGGGTCCCGTTCGTGGTCACCGGGCATGGCAGTGACGTACGGCTGCTCGGCCAATCGGCCGTCTTGCGCGCGCTCGCCCACCGGGTGCTCGTCCGCGCCGCCGCCGTCACCGCGGTCTCCGGCATCATGGCCGACGACGTCCGCCGATGGGCCGGGATCCCGCGGGTGGAGGTCACCCCCTCCGCGGTCGACGAGACCCGCTTTCTTGCCGCGCCCGAGGTGCAGGAGGACCCGCCCCGCATTCTCTTCGCCGGGAACTGGATCCGCGCCAAGGGGGTCGACCTCATCCTCGAGGCCTTTGCCCAGGTCCGGCGCCGTGGCATCCCCGCCCGCCTGCGCCTGGTCGGCGATGGCCCTGGGCAGGCGGAATTCCAGGCGCTGGCCGACCGGTTGGGGGTCGCGCCCGACGTGGAATGGGCGGGGACCCGGGCGCACGAGGAGATGCCAGGCGAGTTCGCCGCGGCCGCGATCGTCGTGATGGCGAGCCGAGGCCCGCGCGGGGAGGGACTGCCGATCACGCTGGTGGAGGCCATGATGTCGGGCTGTGCCGTCGTCGCCACGCCCGCCGGCGGGATCCCCGAGATCGTGATCGACGGGGACACCGGGTTGATCGCGCGTGACGGCGATGCATCGCACCTGGCCGACCAGATCGCCCGTCTGCTGCTGGATCCCGCGCTTCGCCATCGCCTCGCATCGGCGGGCCGGGCTCGGGTCACCGGTCGGTTCGCCCGGGGCCCGGCATTCGCGAAAGTGCTCGGGATCCTGACCCAGGCCGCGGGGTGCCAGTGAACGTCCGCCGGATCCTCCGCCCGCTCGGCGTGGCGCTCGCACTGATCGTCGCCCTCCTCGCCGTCCGCTCGCTGGTCGGCGCCTGGCGGCAGGCCGCCGGCACGCCGGTCCAGTGGGCGTTCAGTCCCGGCTGGCTGGCCGCCGCGCTGGCGGTCGCGGTGCTCACGTACCTGGTGCTGGTCGAAAGCTGGCGTCGCACGCTCCACGGCTATGGCCAGTCGGCATCGTTCCGCGCGGCCACCCGCGTGTGGATCCTGTCCAACTTCGGGAAGTACTTCGGGTCGTTCGGGATCGTGGCGGGGATGGCATTCCTCGCCCAGGGCGAGGGGCTGTCGCCCCCGGTGGCCGTGACCGCCGCGGTCATCATGCAGGCGCTGTCGCTGGCCACCGGCGTGGCGCTCAGCGGCCTCCTCGCCGCCGATGCGCTCCGCGACCTCGGCCCCCTGTACAGCTGGGGGGCCGTCGTCATCGGACTGCTCGCGATCGGCGGGTCGGCGGTGCTCCATTCGCAGCGGGCGCTCGACCGGATCCGCGCCTTCCTGCCCGCCGGCACGCCCCCGATCCGCGCGGCGAGCGTTCGGTCCCTCCTGCTCGGCCTGACCGGGAATGCGCTGGCGTGGCTCGGCTACGGGGTGGTGATGGTGCTGCTGGCGCGCGGCCTCTTCGCATCGCCGCCTCCCGGCCTGGCCGACGCGACCAGCGCCTACACCGTGTCCTACCTGACCGGACTCCTGGCGCTCTTCGTCCCGGCGGGGCTGGGGCTGCGGGAGACTATATTTACCGCCTTGCTGGCGCCGGCGGCCGGGCTCAAGGTGGCCGCGGCGCTCGCGATCGCCAGCCGGATCCTGCTGACGCTGGTGGAGTTGGTCATCGCCTTGCCCTTCGTGGTCCTGCGGCGCCGCCGAGCGCCATCTTCCACCTCCGACCCCCACCGATGACCGATCCCGTCGAGCAGCACCCGCTGGACCGCCTGCCGCGCTGGCTCCCGGCCGTGACGTACGCGCTGTTCACGGTGCTGGCATTCCGGGCGTACCTGTTCGCCCCGCCGGGGAGCATGCTCTATGGCAGCGACACGATCGCCGCCGGCGTGATGCTGCGCCAGTTCTTCGTCCACGCCGTGAAGGCGCTCGGCCACATCCCGCAATGGAACCCGTTCCTGTTCGGGGGGCTGCCGTACGTTGAAGCGGGGGGCGGCGATACCCTCTACCCGACGTCGATCCTCCACTTCTTCCTGTCGATGCCCCAGGCGCTGGCGTGGAAGCTCATCCTCCACGTCTTCGTGGCCGGGTTCGCGATGTACTACTGTGCGCGGACCTTCGGGGTCTCCCGTTGGGTGGCGTACGTCGCCGGCGGCGTGCACATGCTCTCGGCCCAGATCCTGAGCCAGGTGTTCAACGGCCAGGACACCAAGCTCTACTGCGCGGCGATCTTCCCGCTGGCGCTCGGGTTCCTGGTCCGGGCCATCGACCGCCGGTCGTTCCCCCACTTCGTCTGGTTCGGCCTCGTGGCCGGGTTGCTCCTGGTCGGACACCCGAACCTGGCGTTCTACGCCTGGCTCACCTTCGGCGCGTGGGGCCTGGGCATGATCTGGGTCCGGCGCCAGGAGGGCACGCGGGCGCTCCTGCAGCGCCTCGGCGGCGGGATCCTTGCGCTCGCGGTGGCGATCGGCATCGCGGCGGTGATCCTGTTCCCGATGTATCACTACCTCCGGAACTACTCGCCACGCGCCGGTGCCGGCCGGGGCTTCGACTACGCGGCCAACTACTCGATGCACTGGCCCGAGACCGTCGGCCTCCTGGTGGGGAATTTCGCCGGGAGCGACACGGGTGAGTCGCCGACCTACTGGGGACCGAACCCCCTCAAGGGCAACCTCGAGTTCGGCGGGGCCCTGGTGGTGGTGCTCGGCGTGGCCGCGATCTTCGGCCTCAAGGGCGACCGGCGCCGTTGGGCCCTCGGCGCCACCGCGTTCGTCGCGTGGCTGTACGCGATGGGCGCCGACACGCCGTTCTTCCACCTGGTCTACGACCTCATCCCGCCGATCCGGAACTTCAGGGCGCCCAGCCTCTCGATGTTCCTCTTCTTCATTCCCGCGGTGCTGCTGGCGGCGCTCCTGCTCGACCGGATCGCCCGCGGCGGGCCGGATGCGGAGTCCCCGCGAAAGGTCGCCGGCCGGGCCCTGCTGGCCGGTGCCGGGGCGTCGCTCCTCATCGCCGTGTTCGTCCAGAGCGCCGGGACGGCGGGTGTGGCCTCGATCTTCGGGCCGTTCGACGCCGACCGGGCAGCGATCCTCTCGAACAACCTCAACGGGATGATCCTGGGCGCCTGGATCTCGGCGCTCGCGTGCGGGCTCCTCTGGTTCGCGGTGCGGGGAGAGGGCAGGGGGGCCTTCCCTGCCGTGGGGCTGCTGGCGGCATTCCTTGCCCTGACCTCGCTCGACCTCCTGCGGGTCGATGCGCCGTTCGTCCAGGCGGTCCCCTACGACAACTACTTCCCGGCCGACCCCTCGATGGACTGGCTCAAGGGACAGCTGGGCCCGGGCGAACGGGTCCTGCCGTCGGACCTGGTGATCCGCCAGCAGGGCAGGCTCGCGACCTACGGCATCCCCGAGGTCTTCGGCTACCACGGCAACGAGCTGCGGTGGTACGACGCCGTGACCCTGAGGAACTTCCGCGACCAGGCCCTGGCAACCGACCCCCGGCAGTACAATGGGTACCTGTTGCAGCTGATGACCAGCGGGCTCGGGCGCCTGCTCGCCATCCGGCTGGCCATCCTCCCGGCGACCAACATCCCGATCACCGGTTGGACCAAGCTCACCGGCGACCAGAACGTCAGCATCTACCGCAATGGGGCCGCGCTGCCCGGCGGTGCCGCGGTGGGCCGGGTGGTGGTCGAACCCGACAGCACTCACGAGATCTCCGCGCTCTGGGATCCGAGCTTCGATCCGGCGACCGCGGTCCTCGTTCCGGCGCCGATCCCCGGCTTCCCGGCCACCGGGGGCAAGGGCACCTTCCAGATCACTGCAGAGTCGAGCGACACCGTCGCCGCCACGGTCACGACCGACGGCCCGACGGTGGCGGTGCTGAGCCGGACCTGGCACCCGTACTGGGCGGTCACCGTGGACGGGGCACCGGGGACCGTGATCCGGGCCGATTACGCATTCAACGGGGTGCCGCTCGCGGCCGCGGGCACTCACCACCTCGTGTTCCGCTACCGGTCCCCGGTGCTCGAGCGATCCGAGGCGGCCACGACGTCCACCTACATCTTCGTCCTCCTGGTGTCCATCGGAGCTGGTGTGACGGCCCTGCGGCGTCGGAGCGCCCGTGCCTGAGCGAGCCCTGGTCGTCATCCCGACGTACAACGAAGCGGCCAACCTCCCGCAGATCGTCCCGGCGGTGCTGGCCCGCGACCCGCGGCTCGAAGTCCTCGTGGTCGACGACAACTCCCCCGACGGCACCGGGCAGCTGGCCGACGGCCTCGCCGCCGCCGATCCCCGCGTGCACGTGCTGCATCGGACCGCCAAGGAAGGGCTGGGGCGGGCCTACCTGGCCGGATTCCGCTGGGCGCTCGCCCGGGACTTCGCGCTCATCTTCGAGATGGATGCCGATTTCTCCCACGACCCGAAATACCTTCCCGACTTCCTTGCCGCGATGGCCGATGCGGACCTGGTGCTCGGATCCCGCTATTCCGGCGGGGTGAACGTGGTCAACTGGCCGATGAGCCGGCTCCTCCTGTCCTGGTCGGCCAATAAGTACGTCCGGTGGGTGGCCGGACTCCCCCTCACGGACTCGACCGGCGGCTTCAAGTGCTTCCGGCGGGAGGTGCTGGCCGCCATCGACCTCGACGACGTACGGTCGAACGGTTACGCCTTCCAGATCGAGATGAGCTTCCGCGCGTGGCGGAAGGGCTTCCGGCTCAGGGAGATCCCGATCGTCTTCGTCGACCGGGTCGAGGGCCAGAGCAAGATGAGCAAGCGGATCGTTCGCGAGGCGGTGCGGATGGTGCCGTGGCTCCGGTTCGCGGCGCTGGTGGGGCGGTTGTGAGCGGGACGGTGTTCTACAAGATGACGGGGTCCGGCAACGACTTCGTGATGCTGGATGGGCGAAATACGGATCTTGCAGCGTGGCCCGCGGAACGCATCCGCGCCGTCTGCGATCGGCGCCACGGAGTGGGGGCAGATGGATTCGTCCTACTGGCGCCCGAAGGGCCGGCGGCGGTGCGGATGCACTTCTTCAACTGTGACGGGTCGCGGGCGCCGATGTGCGGGAACGCCTCGCTCTGCAGCACCCGACTCTCGTTCCACCTCGGCCTGGCGCCGGCGGAGATGGTGCTCGTCACCGATTCCGGGCAGCTGCCATCCCGCACGCTCACCGGCCCCGGAGAGCGGGCCGAGATCCATCTCGGCGATTTCGCGGCACCGAAGCGGGTCGCGGAGGTCGCACTGGCCCCGGGCGAGGAGTCGGTCTGGTTCGCCAACTCCGGCGGGCCCCCGCACGTCATGGTGCTCTCGGCCGACGTCGAGGCGGTCGATGTCCCCGCGCGGGGCCGTGAGCTACGCTACCACAGCGCCTTCGCGCCCGGTGGCGCCAACGTCAACTTCGTGAGCCCGCCGACCGCCCGGACCGGCGCCCGGTGGCCGATGCGCACCTACGAGCGCGGCGTCGAAGCCGAGACGCTGGCCTGCGGCACCGGAGCCGTCGGGTGCGCAGCCGTCCTGGCGGGGCTCGGCCGCCTGACCCCACCCGTGGAACTGCTGAGCCGGGGCGGGTATCCGCTCTCAGTCCGGCTCCAGCTCAAGGCCGGCACGGTCACGGACCCCTGGTTGGCGGGGGAGGGGCGCCTGGTCTTCCGCGGGATCCTGGCATAGCCGCCCAGGCACCCAGCGAGTGGGGATTGACGCGGGTTTGTACGGCGCCGGCCCTCAGGGCGTGCCGTTAGGCACTGCAGGGGCCGCTGGGCCGGGCCGCTAACTGGTTGGAAATAGGTTGGATAGGCCCGAGATGCGCGATTGTCCACATATTCCCACCACTATACTTAACATAATGTCTATTATACGACACTACACTGAGGCAGTTAGACCAGCGAAACCCCGCAGCGTCGCCCGACCGCTCGCGGGGATTTGTCCGCTGTCCCGGAATACCCAGCCCGCCGGAAGTCCCTAGTACGTCGTCTGCGGCAACCGTGCCACTGCGTCCGAGCCCTTGGGCTGGGCACCCTTGGTGAGTTCGGCCAGCCGAATGACGGCCTCGGTGTATACCGGCGTGTCCTTGTACTTCACGATGACCGTATCGAGCGCGGCCGACGCCCGGTCGGCCTGCCCGGCCACGATGTACGCCTTCCCGGCGCGCAGCAGGTAATCGGCCTTGAGGTACGGCAGGTCGGCGAGCTTGCTGGCCGAGAGATACGCAGCCCCTGCATCCGCCGCGTGGCCGGAGCTCTCGAGCGCCGCGCCGAGCAGGCCGTTGGCCGGCACCGCATATTGGGGGTCGGGGTTGCTGGCCAGGAAACTCCGCAGGTCGACCGCGGCGAGTTCGTACTGACCGTTGATCATCCGGACCTGGTTGAGCGCAATGACCGCCTGGTCGGCGGCGTCCGTGCCCTTGTACCGCTCGATGATCTGCTGGAACTGGCCGGCCGCCGCGGACAGGTTGTTCGCCTCGGCGGTGCTCCGCGCCAGATCGAGCGCCGCCGCTGCCGCTGCGGACTTCCGGGCCTGCCAGCTCCAGCCGAACCACCCCAGCGCGCCCACCGCCACCACGGCCACCGCGACCTGGGTCACCCGCTGCTGATGCCGCCTGATCCACTCCGCCGGATCTTCACTGAAACTGGGATTGCTCTGCGCCATTATGTGTGGTCGGGTCAAGGGTTGGCGTGCGGGCCCCGGTGGACCGATGGTGCCCCCGGCGCGATTCGAACGCGCGGCCTACAGTTTAGGAAACTGCCGCTCTATCCAACTGAGCTACGGGGGCTAAACAACGAAGACTAATGGGGTTAACCGACTCCCGTCAACCCGCGGCGATCGCCCGATCCACGGCACTCACGCCCGCGCTCGAACGACGATCAAAATCATAGCACGGTTGCAATGTCTGCACCATAACTACCTAATATCAAATGACTTAGGCAGCTCTAACTCACCCAAAATCTCTGTCTTATCCACAGAATCGACCCTGGCGAACTCGGGCCCGCGGGCCAGCGCCTGCCCGAGCTCGCTGAGCGCCTCGGCGTTGCCTGCAGCGACCACCTCCACGGACCCGTCCGGGAGATTGCAGGCGTAGCCCCTGAGCCCGAGTGACGTCGCACGTCGGGCGACGAACCACCGGAAGCCCACGCCCTGCACCTTTCCGTGGACGCGGAAGCGGACGGCGCCGGCCACGGCTCAGCGCATCCCCTGCCCCGGGCCGTCGGCGCGGCGGCGCCGTCGATGCCAGAGCACGTACCCGCCCAGGACGACCAGGATCCCGGGCGCCACGCGATAGAGCAGCCAATGGTGGGCCTGGCTGGTGAACGCCTGGTCTACGGCGGCCGAGAGTTCCCCAGAATGCTGGCCAATGACCCACCCGATCCAGGTCAGGATGGCGCACCAGGTCCCCGCGCCGAGCACGGTGAAGAGCGCGAACCGCCCCAGCCGCATCCGCGCCACGCCGGCGGGGATGGAGATGAGGTGGCGGACCACCGGCACGAACCGCCCGAGGAACGTGCCGATCTCGCCGTGGCGCAGGAAGAACCGTTCGCTGCGATCGAGGTGTGCCTCGGAGATCAGCAGGTACTTCCCGTACCGCCGCAGCAGCGGCTCCCCGATCCACGCCGCGAGGCCGTAGTTGGCCAGCGCGCCGACGAGGCCGCCGACGGTCCCCGCCACCACCACCCAGACGGGGTCCAGATGTCCCTTCGCCGCGAGGTACCCCGCGGGGGCCATCACCAGCTCGCTCGGCACCGGCACGATGGATGACTCCAGCGCCATCAGGGCCACGATGCCGGGATAACCGAGCCGGGACAGGCCGTCGAGCAGGGACTGGACCAGCGAGGCCATCATGGGTGGCTCATTCCTTGAATCCGTGTTGTCCGAGGAGTGGCACGAACCGCACGTCGCTCACCGCGGTGGTCACGACCCCGTCGGGGCCGCGTCGAAGCACGGTGAGCTGCTGTACGTCGCGCTCGCCGAGGGGGATGACCAGGCGTCCGCCGGGGGCGAGCTGCTCGACCAGGGGCTCGGGCACGACCGGGCTGGCGGCGGCCACGAGGATCACGTCGAATGGGGCCAGCGGGCGCCAGCCGAGGGTGCCATCGCCGACGACGACGGTGACGTTGCGGATGCCGGCTGCGGAGAGTGCTGCGCGCGCGGTGGTGGCCAGTGGCGCCAGCCGCTCCACGCTCAGGACCGCGTCGGCCACGAAGGAGAGGAGGGCCGCCTGGTATCCGCTCCCCGTGCCGACTTCGAGCACCCGCTCCCGCCCGGCGAACTCCGCGAGCTCCAGCGAACGCGCCTGCACCCACGGCTGGGAGATGGTCTGTCCGCCGCCGATCGGGAGCGCCTCGTCCTCGTAGGCCCGGTGCCGCAGGCTCTCGGGCACGAAGAGATGCCGCGGCGCGTGGGCGACGGCGCGGAGCACGGCAAGGTCGCGGATCCCCTTCCCGCGGAGGCTCTCGACCAGGCGGGCGCGGTAGCCGCCGAAGCTGTCGCCCTCCCCTACCCCTCGAACGACCATCCGCGCACGGTATCGATGAGCTTGTAGTTGGTGAGGTCCATGTGGAGCGGCGTGATCGAGATGTAGCCGTCGCGTACCGCCTCGTGGTCCGACTCGGCGCCGCCTGTCCAGGTGATCGTCCCGCCGCCGATCCAGAAGATCTCCCGGCCCCACGGATCCTGCATCCGGGTGAGCGACTCCGAGAAGTAGCGGCTGCCGAGCTGGGTGACCCGGAATCCCCGCACTTCGGTGGCAGCGACCGGCGGCAGGTTCACGTTGAGCAGGGTGTCAGGCGGGTACTCCCGGACGGCCACGATCTGCTTGACGAGCCGCGTGAGGAGCGGGCCATAGGACCGCATCGTGGCCGGGTCGTGGCCGGCGAAGGAGATGGCCACCCCGGGTACCCCGAGCGTCACGGCCTCCATCGCCGCGGCCACGGTCCCTGAATAAAGGACGTCCTCCCCCATGTTGGGCCCATGGTTGACGCCGGAGAAGACGAACGCCGGCCGGTCAGGCATCAGAGCGCCGAGGGCGAGCAGGACGCAGTCGGTGGGCGTGCCATCCACCTGGAATGCTCCGTCGGGGCGGCGGGCCGGCCGGACCGGCCGGTGGAGCGTGAGCGAATGCGAGGTGCCGGACTGCTCCCGGTCCGGGGCCACGACCGTCACCTGGGCCACCGACCGGCACGCCTCGGCCAGGAGCTCCAGGCCCGGGGCCAGGATGCCGTCGTCGTTGCTCACCAGGATGTGCATCGGGGGAAGATAGGCGGGCCGCGGTCACCGCGGAAATGCGGCTGCGGTGGGCTGGTCAGCCCTCGGGTGGCGCGGGCCGGGCCGCGGGCTTGCGTCCCTCGAGGACCGCGAGCAGTTCCTCGAGCGTGAGGCGGAGGTCGATGACCGTCTCCGCCGCGATCGCCTTCCGCGCGGCACCTCGGAGCTCGCCGCTGCGGCGGTAATGGTCGATCCGCTGACGCGCACCCTCGATGGTGTACTTCTCGGTGTAGAGCAGGTGCTTCACCAGCATGATGAGCTCGACCTCCCGGCTCTTGTACACCCGGTTGCCGGAGCGGTTCTTGGCCGGATTGAGGAAGCGGAACTGGCTTTCCCAGTACCGGAGCACGTGCGGCTTGAGGTCGGTGAGGGCGCACACCTCGCCGATCGAGAAGAACTCCTGCACCGGGCGGGGCGCTGTCATTGCCACCCTTCCGCCTTGAGCGAGCGGTCCATCAGCTCTGCCACCGCCTTCCGGGCATCCTGCCCTTCGTACAGGATCCGTTGCACCTGCGCGCAGATCGGGAGGTCCACGCCGTGGCGCGCCGCCAATGCCACCGCCACGCGCGAGGTCTCGGCGCCTTCGGCCACGGTGCGATGGCCGGCCCGCCACTCGTCCAGCGTCTTTCCCTCCGCCACCGCCAGGCCCAGCGACCGATTGCGGCTGAGGCTCCCGGTCGTGGTGAGCACGAGGTCGCCCATGCCGGCAAGTCCGGCGAAGGTGAGCGGGTCGGCGCCCATCGCCTGGCCGAGCCGGGCGATCTCCGCCAGCCCGCGGGTGATCAGCGCGGCCCGCGTGTTGTGCCCGAGCCCGAGACCCTCGAGGATCCCCGCGGCGATGGCGATCACGTTCTTGAGCGCGCCGCCCAACTGGACGCCGACGACGTCGTGGTGCGCGTAGACCCGGAACTCCCGCGTCGAGAAGGCGTCCTGGGTCTCGCGCGCTGCGGCGGCGTCGGCGCTTGCCGCCACCACCGCGGTGGGCTGGCGGGCGTACACCTCCTCCGCGAAGCTCGGGCCCGACAGCACCACGACGCGGGCGCGTGGGAGGACCTCCCCGGCCACGGAGCTCAGCAAGGCCATCGTCCCCGCCTCGAGCCCCTTGGTGGCGCTCACCACCAGCGTCCCGGGCGCCACCGCCGGCGCGAGTCCGGTCAGTACCGGCCGGAAGACGTGACTCGGCACTGCGATCACCACGATCGAGGCGCCGCGCACCGCGGCCGGCGCATCGCCGGTGGCGGTCAGGGCGGGGGTCAGGGGATGCCCGGCCAGGTAGAGGGGGTTCTCGTGCCGGGCGTTGATCGAGTCCACCACTTCGGGCTCGAAGGCCCAGAGCCGGACCGTGTGCCCCTTCCGCGCCAGCAGGTCGGCGAGCGCGGTGCCCCAGTTCCCCGCCCCGATCACCGCCACCGTCGTCATGGCCGGGCGCCTGCCGCTCCGCCACGCCGGAACCGATTCTCGGTCCCGTTGCGCAGTCGGCGGATGTTGGCCCGGTGGAACCAGATGATGGCAGCGGCCAGGATCAGGTGCACCCAGGCATACGGGCGCTGGTCGGGCTGCAGCACATAGACGGCGCCTGGGTAGATCGCGGCCCCGATGATCGAGCCGAGCGACACGTATCCGGTCAGGTACACCACCGCCAGCCAGGCGACGAACGCCACCGCGACCGCCCAGGGCGCGACCGCGAGGATCACACCGGCGCCGGTGGCCACGCCCTTCCCGCCCTTGAATCCGACGAAGACCGAGAACACGTGGCCCAGCACGGCCGTGATGCCGCAGGCGAGCGGGAAGAGGGCGGCGGTCGGGACGAGCGGACCGAGGACCAGCACCGGCACGGTGCCCTTGGCGACGTCGAAGAGCCCGACCGGGATGGCGAAGCGCCACCCGAGGACCCGATAAAGGTTGGTGGCGCCCAGGTTCCGGCTGCCGTGCTCGCGGAGGTCGATGCCGCGGAAGACCCGCCCCACGAGGTAGCTGGTGGGAATGGCGCCGACGAGATACGAAGCCAACAGCGCCACCACCACTCGGAGCATCAGCGTCTCCCGTCGCCCTGCGCCTTGATGTGCTGCCGGGCCCCGCGGGCCGTGTACTTGAGGCGCACCGGGCATCCGGCGAATCCCCACGCGGCCCGGAACCCGTGCAGCAGGTACCGGGTATACGACTCCGCCACATCGTCGGGGCGGTTCGAGACGATCGCGAATGCCGGCGGTTCGGTCCCGATCTGCGAGGCGTAGAGGAGCTTGACCTCGTCGCCCTGCTTCTGCGGCGGCGCCGCCCGCTGGACCAGCTCACCCAGCACCCGGTTCACTTCCGCCGTCGGGACCCGCTTGGACCTTGCTTCCGCCACCGTCAGCACCTGGTCGAGCAAGGTGCGGACCCGCTGACCGGTCAGTGCCGAGACGTACACGAACGGCACGTCGGCCAGGAACGGGGCCTTCTCCGCCAGCTCCTGCTCGCCCCGGTGGGCGGTATTGGCGTCCTTCTCCTCGATCAGGTCCCACTTGTTGACCACGATGATCAGCCCGGCCCCGTGATCCCACGCCTCGGTGGCGATCCGGAGGTCCTGCGTGTGGAGCCCAGCCGCCGCGTCAACCACCAGCAGGCAGACCTGCGCCCGCTCGATTGCGCGGTCGGTGCGGAGCCTGGAATAGAACTCGATATCATCTTCTACTTTAGATCTGCGCCGTAACCCCGCAGTATCTATGAAGTTGAGCGTCTTACCGTGGTAGCGCAAGGGGGTGTCGATCGCATCCCGGGTCGTCCCTGCCACCGGAGAGACCACCAGGCGGTCATCACCCAGGAGGCGGTTGGCCAGGGAGGACTTTCCCACATTGGGCCGGCCGACGATCGCGACATCGACCATCGGCTCCCCTTCGTGCTCTGCCCGGGGCGGGAGCGCTTCCACCACCCGGTCCAGGAGGTCGCCGGTCTGGCTCCCCACCGCGGCCGAGACCGGGAGCGGGTCGCCCATGCCGAGTTCGTAGAAGCTCAGGTGGTCGTTCCCGTGACGCTGGTGATCGTCGAGCTTGTTGACCGCCAGCAGGACGGGGCGCCCCACCGTGCGGAGGCGGTCGGCGATGGCGGCGTCGGCGGGGTGCGGACCCGCCTTTCCATCGACCACGAGGAGGATGAGATCCGCCTCGGCGATGGCGAACTCCACCTGCCGGCGGATGGCCTGATCCATCGCGTCCACGGCATCGGGGACGAGGCCGCCGGTGTCGACCAGCCAGAAGGAACGCCCTCCCCATTCCACCACACCGAAGTGGCGGTCCCGGGTGGTGCCGGGCACGTCGGACACGATCGCCTTCCGGCCCCCGACCAGCCGGTTGAAGAGGGTCGACTTTCCGACGTTGGGCCGGCCGACGATGGCGACGGTGGGTTGGCTCATGCGGGAAGGGGCGCCTCCAGCGCGTCGATGAACGTCTTCGACGGGCGCACTTCGCACGGCACCCCCGCTTGCAGCAGGTCGAATGGCATGTCGTCCATGAAGAGTCCGTCGTCGTTCAGTGACTCGCCGGGGATGAGGGCAAGGTCGAAGTCGCGCCGCTCCGCGAGGGCCTGCTGGAACGCCACCCCGGGAAGGAGACCGGCCGTCGTGACGCTCGCGCCAAAGAGCGGGTTGGAGAGGACGACCAGCTCGAAGTCGGCGCCGGTGGCCGCCGAGAGCGGCGCCAGGACCTGGGGCATCAACGGGCCCATCGAGGCGCCGGTGCAGACCGCAATGCGCTTCCCCTGCCACCCGGCGCTCCCGAGTGCGGCGGCGCCCTCGGCGATCTCCCGCTGCAGCCACCGGACCGCGCCCACCACGTTCTCCACCTGGTCGAACATCCCGTACACCTCCGCCGGCGGGAGGGGCAGTCCGGCGCGCAGGTAGAGCTCGTCGGCGCCGTAGCACCAGGTCTCACCCCGCTCCGCGCGGGCGCGGGCGCCGAAGCGGTCGACGATGGCCACCATCGCGCGGCACTCGTCGACCGTCGACTCGCGGACTTTGTGATGGCCGCTGTACTCGGTGAGACCCACCGGCACCACGGACACGCTCAGGATGTCCGGGCCGAAGCCCCACAGGTCGTTGAGCGAGGCGACGAGGACCTCCCCGTCGTTGACGCCGGGCTGGACCACGATCTGGGTGTGGAACTGGATCCCCGCCGACTGCAGGTCACGGAGCTGGGGCAGGACGTCGGGTGCGGCGGGGTTCCGGAGGAGGCGCCGGCGCATGGAGGGCTCGGTCGCATGCACCGAGACGTAGAGCGGCGAGAGCCGGTATTCCTTGATCCGCGCGACGTCCCACGACTTCAGGTTCGTGAGCGTCGCGAAGTTGCCGTAACGGAAGGAGAGCCGATAGTCGTCGTCGCGGATGTAGAGGACCTCCCGCAATCCCTCCGGGAGCCCCTCGACGAAGCAGAAGTCGCAGCGATTGGCGCAGCGGCGGATCCGCACCGCCTCCACTGCGACGCCCAGCGGCAGCTCCTCGGGGCGCCCGACGTCGAATTCGATCTCTTCGCCGTCCGGGTGCCGGACGTGGAGCAGGAACTGGTCGGCGGCGGCCAGGAACTCCCAGTCGAGGAAGTCGTGAAGGTCACGCCCATCGATGGTGAGCAGCTCGGTCCCCGGACGGAGGCCTAACGCCTCGCCCAGCGACCCGGGTGCCACCGCCGTGACCTTGACCATCCCGCACCGTCCAGAGCTGCAATGCCGACCCAGCGGTCCGCGCGACCGTCCGGGAACCCAACAAGATGGCGGATTAGCGACCCAACTTCAAGTCCCACATCGACTTCCACGCTCGGTGCTGCTGCCGCACCGGAAACAACGCGGGGCCCCGACGTGGGGCCCCGCGTGAAGGGCGATCAGAGCGGGAGACGGGGTTCGAACCCGCGACCCTCAGCTTGGGAAGCTGATGCTCTACCAACTGAGCTACTCCCGCAACTCGGGGCGGAACTTGACGGCGGTTCCACCCCAAGTCAAGCGCCCCGCGGGTCAGGTCTTCCGGTAACGCCAGCCCTTGATCCCCTTCCCGCTCGCCGACACCGTCACCTCCTGGCTGGCGTCCGGCGCCAGCGCCGGTGCCACGGCAGCCTGGCTGGCCACCACGGCGCCGGAGCCATCGAGGAACTCGACCACGATCGGGACCGCCGCCGACTTGAGGGGATTGCCCCGAACATCCGCCCCAGGCCGACCGACAGCCGAGAGCTTGAGTGTGGCCCCGGAATCGGTCGGGGTGAACGCCACCGACTCGAGGCTCACCGTCATGCCGAGGAGCCTGTTGAACGCCTCGAAGGTCTTCGGCTTCTGCTTCTGCTTGTCTTCGGCCTTCTTGTAGCCGTTGGCCAGGAGCTTCATGCCGCCGTAATTCAGGGGCTCGAGGGCCACCAGCTGCTCCGCGGCCGCGATGAGGGCCGAGGTGGAATCGAGCGCAAAATAGGAGTTGGCCAGGTTCTCCAGCGCATCGTGGCGGGTCGGGTCCGCCGCCAGCACCTTGCGGAAGGTGGCGGCCGCGTCGGCGTACTTCTTGTCATTGAACTGCGCGACGCCGAGGTCGAAGAGCTGGTCCGGCGTCACGGTGCCGGAGGCCTGGGCCTGCTTGAGCAGCTGGTCGTCGAGCGCCCTGGCGCTGTCGGGCATACCGGCGGCGCGGAAGGCGACCGACAGGTTCTTGATGGCGTCCTGGTCGTTCGGATTGGCGTCCACCGCGACCCGGAATGCGCGCACCGCATCGGCATAGCGCTGGGCGTTGTAGTACATCGAGCCGGCCGTGTAGCCGGCGTTCCCGCGGATCTGCTTGTTGACCGGCGTGGAGTCCTTGGCGAAGGTGATGGCCCGCTCGTAGTAGACGAGCGCGCTGTCATCCTGCTTCTGCCCCCGGAAGATCTCCGCCATCTGGTAGTTCACGAACGGCTTGGTCGAATCGATCCTGGACGCGGCCCGGTAGAGGTACATGGCGGAGTCGAGCTTGCCGGCGCTCTGGAAGTCGTTCGCGGGGATCGCCAGGAGGCGGACTGCCTCGCCGCGGACGAGATCGACCTCCGCGGCGCAGCTCGGCAGCATGGCGGTCGCCTTGGCCAGGGAAGAATCGGCACCTCCGACGCTGCCGAGCATCAGGTCGATGCGACCGAGATAGTACCAGGCGGCGGGGTTCGATCCCTGGCCGCTCTGGGTGATCGCCTGCAGGAGCACGCGCTGGCCGTCCCGCAGGGCCCGGCCTCGGTTGTCCGGCTGGGAGGTCTTCATCGCGGTCTGGAGGTACGTGGCGCCGCTGCTCACGAGATAGTGGCCGGGGCTCAACGTGCGCTTGCACGCCGGTTCGATCGGCGAGCCATCGCCCTTGGCGCTTGACATCCGCGTGGCGATCACGGGATCCTGGGCGGCGAGTGGCGCAGCCAGCAAGGCGCCAATGGCCAACGTGCGAAGGATGCGGGTCATCACTGCTCCTGGTTCGTGATCGGGCCGTGGTCGCCGGCCGGGTTGATCGCGGCGCGGGCCCGTTCGGCCACCTCGCGCGCCACTTCGTGCGCCGGACGCCCCGATTGGCGTGCCGCCGCGTGGACATCGTCGTATTCTGGCTTGATCCTCGGCCCACCGGGGCCGTCCAGCACCTTGACCCTGACCGGAGCATGGTCCGTGCCAGGCACCACCACCTCGCGCCTGCTCAAGGTGACGCGTTCGGCCGCGACCCGACGCACCCCCGCAGTGGAACTGTGCCGGAAGACCGCGTCGGTGACCTGGGACACCACGTCGGGGCCGGCCACGATCTCGACCCGGAACCCGATCCGACCCTTCTTCATCTGGGTCGGCCAGATCTGGACATCCAGGGCGCCCGCCGACATCACCGCCTCCCGCAACGGCTCGAGATACTCCGGGCTCAGGTCATCGAGGTCGGTCGAGAGCACCACCACTTCGCCCGCCTCCGCGACCCGCTCGCCGATGACCAGGCGGAGCGCATTCGGGTAGCCAGCGGGGTCCCGACCACCGGCCCCCCACCCCGTCGCGGTCGGGCGCCACCTGGAGGGCGGCGGGCCCTCGCTCAGGACCTTGAGCAGCACCGCGCCTGTCGGCGTCGTGGCCTCACCGGTCACCGGGCCATCGGGGCCGATCTCGAGGCCGGACAACAAGTCGAGCGTGGCCGGTGCGGGAACCGCGAGTACGCCATGCGCCGCGTGCACCCAGCCGTTCCCGAGCGCGACCGGGCGGGCGTAGACCTTCCGGACGCCCAGGCGTTCGAAGCCCTCGATCCCGCCCACGATGTCGACCAGCGCGTCCATTGCGCCGACCTCGTGGAGGTGCACCTGGTCCCACGGCACGCCGTGGAGCCTGCCTTCGGCCTCGCCCAGGGCTCGGAACGCCTGCAGGGCCCGGGCCCGGACCGCGGCGGAAAGGCCCGCCCGCTCCACGATGGCCACCAGGTCCGCCACGTGCCGGTGCCCGGGATGGCCGGTATGATGGTCGTGCCGGTGCGGCCCGGTCCCGTGCGCGGCATGGTCGTGGGCATGCGGGGCCCCGACCGCATCGCTCGGATGCTCCATCGAACCGTCGGCCAGGCGCACGTTCACCTTGGCGCAGGAGATCCCGCACCGCATCACGCGCTCGACCGACACCGTCACCTGTCCGCCGATCCCCAACCGACCAGGCAGCCCCTGAAGCCACGCCTCCGGCGCGCCGGCGTCGACCAGGGCGCCCAGCAGCATGTCGCCGCTGATGCCGGCGGCGGGGTCGAGGATCGCGATGCGGGCGGATGCCATCGGGGAAATATCGCCCGACGGGCGGTGCCCTGCAATTCAGGCCCCGCGGTAGAGCCACCCGGCGCCGGTGTTGAACAGCACGATCCGCTCGTCCGGCGACACCTGGCCGGTGGCAAGGAGGTGCCGCAGGGCGGCAAAGGTCGCGCCCCCTTCCGGCGACAGGTCGAGTCCCTCCAGCCTCGAGAACCTGGCGGCGGCCTCGGACAGTTCGGCGTCGCTGACCGCGATGGCGCCACCCTTCGTCTCGCGCAGCGCGCCCAGCATCAGCCGGTCGCCGAGCGGGCCGGGCACCCGCAATCCGCTGGCCACGGTCCACGGGTCGGCCCAGGGTTCGGCGCTGGTCTTGCCGGCCGCAAAGGCCCGTACGACTGGCGCACAGCCGTCCGACTGGACCGAGAACAGCCGTGGGGCCGGCCCGGCGACCCAGCCTGCGTCGATGAGCTCACGGAACGCCTTCCACATCCCGATGAGGCCGGTGCCGCCGCCGGTCGGGTAGAGGATCACGTCGGGCAGCGTCCAGCCGAGCTGTTCTGCGATCTCCAGGCCGAGCGTCTTCTTGCCCTCGATGCGGTACGGCTCGCGCAGGGTCGAGAGGTCGACGGCGCTGTGCTCGGCCGCGAACTGGCGCGACGCCTTGCCGCAGTCGCCGATGTGCCCGGGAAGCAGGACCAGGTCTCCCCCGAACCAGCGTATCTGCGACAGGATGGTCTTCGGCGTGGAATCGGGCGCGTAGACCCGCACCGGGAGCCCCGCCCGGGCCGCGTAGGCCGAGGCCGCAACGCCCGCGTTCCCGGCAGTCGGCAGCGTGAATCGCTTCGCGCCGGCGAGGGACGCGCGGGTGATGGCCGCCGCGAGCCCGCGGGCCTTGAACGAACCGGTCGGATTCACGCCTTCATCCTTCACCCAGAGATGCCCGGCGCCGAGATCCGCGCCGGCACGGGGAATGGCGAGGAGCGGCGTCGTGCCTTCGCCGAGCGACACCGGAGACTCAGACTCGGTCAGTGGCAGGAAGGCCCGGTAGCGCCACATCCCCGGCCCCGAACCGAGTGCATCCGGGGTGAGCCGCGACCAGGTGCGGTCGGGATAACGGACAAGCCAGGGCTGGCCGCAATGACAGACGGTCTTCAGGCCGTCCGGCCGGTCGGTGGCACCACAGGCAGCGCACGAAAGCATCCAGTCCATGGCGGAATGCCGCTCCGTTCATTGTTGCCGCGTGAGTGCGGTCAGCGCCCCGCCAGGTGCGCGAGGATCCGTTCGGCCATCGTGGTCGAGATGCGGGGCACCGATGCCAGTTCGGCCACGCTGGCGGCGCGGACCCCGGCGAGCGACCCGAACTTCTCGAGCAACGCCCGCCGGCGGGACGCGCCCACGCCGGGAATAGAGAGGAGCTCTGAAGTGATGGTCCGGGCGGTCCGCCGCGTCCGATTGTAGGTGACGCCGAACCGGTGGGCCTCATCACGGGCCCGCTGCAGCAACCGGAGTGACGGGCTCCTTCGGGGCAGGCGGAGGGGCTCGGCCCGGTCCGGGAAGTAGACCTCCTCCTCCCGCTTGGCAAGGCTCACCATCGGAACGGACCCGAATCCGAGGGCGGACGCGGCGTCACGGGCCGAGCTCAGCTGACCGCGCCCGCCGTCGATCACGATGAGGTCGGGGATCGGCTTCGATTCATCCCGGCGGCGGGTCAGGTACCGGGTGACCACCTCGTGGATCGCGGCGAAGTCGTCCTGCTGGCCGGGCCCCTTGATCTTGAACTTCCGGTACTCCGCCTTGCGCGGCCGCCCCGCCTCGAACCAGACCAGCGAGCCGACGGTGTCGCGCCCCTGGTTGGTGGAGATGTCGACGCAGATGAACGTGCGCGGCACGACGTTCAGTCCGAGGTCGCGCCCGAGGGCGTAGACCGGGTCCTCGGCCCGTTCGTCGGTCTCAAAGCTCTCGATCCGGAGGCTCTCGAGGAGGTGTCGGGCGTTGGCGTCCGCGAGCTCGAGCCAGCGGTGCGCCGTGCCGCGCTGGGGAACGGCCCAGGCCGACTCGGGAAGGAGCTGGGCGACGAGGGGTGCGTCGGCCGGCGGGAATGGAAGTATGAGCCGCCCCGCCCTTCCCTCCGCCAGCCGGTAGTACTGGACCAGGTATGCACCGAGGATGTCGGGGTCCGGGGTCTCCTCGACGTTCTCGAGGAAGCGGTGGTCGCGCGCCACCACCCGCCCATCCCGGATCCGGAAGAAGGTCACGACCGCGTCGTCGCCGTCCCGGGCGTACCCGATGGCGTCGGCGTCGCCGGTGCCGACGGTCTCGGCCGTGGTCGGGGTGTCGACCTGCTCCAGCCACTTGAGCGTGTCCCGGAGCTCGCGGGCGCGCTCGAAGTCCTCTCGCTCGCTCGCGGCCAGCATCAGGTCGCGCACCCGCCCCCGGACGTCGACCGTGTCCCCATCGAGGAAGGCCACCACCTCGCCGATCATCGCGCGATAGTCCTCCTGCGACTGCCATCCGACACAGGGCGCCCGGCAGCGGCCGATGTGATAGTCCAGGCAGGGGCGCTCCCGCCGTTCGCGCGGCAGGTCGTCCGGACAGGAGCGGACGGTGAAGATCCGCCGCACGAGCGCCAGGGTCCGGCGCATCAGCGCGACGTCGGTGAACGGCCCGTAATACTTCGCGCCCTGGAGGTCCCGCCGTCGGGTGACCAGCACCCGCGGGAACGGATCCCTGATGGTGACGGCGATCGACGGGTAGGTCTTGTCGTCCTTGAGCCGGACGTTGAAGCGAGGCTGGTATTCCTTGATGAGGTTGTTCTCGAGGAGCAGCGACTCGGCCTCGTTCGGCGTGACGATGGTCTCGAGGTCGGCGATGGCGCGGACCAGCATCCGGTGCTTGGGGGGATCGGCGGGGTCGGGCGCGGCGACGTAGCTCCGCACCCGGGACCTGAGGCGCCGTGCCTTGCCGACGTAGATGACCTGCCCCTCGGCATCCTTCCAGAGGTAGACGCCAGGGCCGTCCGGGAGGGTGTCGAGCTTGCGCTGCAAGGCGTCGGCGATGTCGGCCATTCAGACGTTACCTGCCGGCCGGGACCATCCGGCGGACTCGGGCGATCAGGCGCGCCGCCTGGGGAATGCCGAACAGCCGCGCCGCGCCGAGGTACGCCACGCCGAAGATGACCAGGATGAACAGGCCACTCAGGGCGCCGGGATCACCACCGAGCACCTCGATGACTCCCCACGCCGCTCCCGCCGCGAGGGCGGCCGCAGCCCAGAGTTTGGCCAGCTCCCCCAAACGGATCCCCGTCCGGCCGATCCGGCGCCCGAGTGCGCGCTGGAGCAGGAAGAACTCGATCCAACCGGCGATCCCCGCCGAGGCGGTGAGCCCCACCGGGCCCCAGCGGCCGTCGATGCCGAGGGCCTCGCGGATGGGGAACGCGGCGGCGTAGCCCAGGCCGATCACCAGGAACACCCGCAGGATCCCGATGTTGAGCGGCGTCCGGGTATCCCGCAGGGCGTAGAACGCCGACGAATAGAGCCGGGCCTGCGTGGTGGCCAGGAGTCCGATCGCGGCACCGCAGAGCACCGCCCAGACGGTGATGCTGTCGGCCGCGGTGAAGTGGCCGGCCTGGAAGAGGACCCGGGCGATGATCCGGCCCAGCGCCAGGAACGCCATCGCCGACGGCACGACGAAGAATGCGATCTCCCGGAGGCCGCCTTCCAGCCGGGTGCGGAGCTGGCCGGCCACCTCGTCTGCGCTGCCGAGGGCGCTCGACATCGCCGGCAGTTCCGCGGCCGAGACCGACATCCCGAAGAGGCTCACGGGAAGGATGAAAAGGGTCTGGGCGTAGGAAAGGTGGGCCACCGCGCCGGTCGGGAGCGGGCTCGCCAGCATGATGTCGATGTATGAACTGATCTGGACGACGCCGCGACTCACGAAGGCGGGGCCGAAATTGCGAATGACCTCGCGCACGTGGTCGGACCCGTGGTCGAGCGATGGGCGGAACCCGCCGAGGAGGCGGAGGACTCGCGGCCACTGCACCAGGACCTGCAACCCGCTCCCGACCACCGACGCCCACGCGGCCACCACCGCCAGTTCGAATTCCGCGACCCGGTGCCCGAAGAACAGGAGCGTCACGATGATGGTGAGGTTCCAGAACACTGGCGCGGCGTAGGAAAGGAAGAACCGCCGATGGCTGTTGAGGATCCCGAGGCACCACGCCGAGAGGACAAGGAGGCCGGTGCCCGGGAAGACGATCCGCACGAGGTCGATCGTGAGCGCGCGCTTCTCGCCGGTGAATCCCGGGACCACGAGGTCGATGAGCCAGGGAGTGGTGACGACGCCGATGGCG
>DASYXP010000148.1:0-16806 GCA_035934835.1 Gemmatimonadales bacterium
GTCCTCGCCTTCGCGGAGCCACGAGCGTCGAAGGGGAGGGCGGGGTTCGGGCCGGAGAGCCTGGCCCGGCTCGCTCACGTGGCGCCGACGGCGGCGCTCGTGATCCTCTTCGGCCATCCGCGCCTTGCGGCGGAGATCCCGGGGCCGGCGCCGGTCCTGGTCGCGTGGCACCGGCAGCGGCTGATGCAGGACGCCGCCGCCCGGTGGCTGGCACGGGGGCCCGCGTGAAGCCGCTCGACTGGCTGGTGGTGCTGGGCTACCTGGTCGGCGCGCTGGCGCTCGGGC
Source organism: Gemmatimonadales bacterium (assembly GCA_035934835.1). Taxonomy (GTDB): domain Bacteria; phylum Gemmatimonadota; class Gemmatimonadetes; order Gemmatimonadales; family GWC2-71-9; genus CAMLHU01. The sequence goes on from DASYXP010000148.1 coordinate 286, forward strand.
TCGCTCTCGCGCGGCGGGGCACCGGGAGCGTCGCCGAATTCTTCGTGGGCGGGCGGTCGATCCCCTGGTGGCTCGTGGCCACGTCGATGGCGGCCACGACCTTCAACGTCGACACGCCGCTCTACGTGGCGGGGCTGGTGGCGCGCTACGGTGTGGCGGGGAACTGGGAATGGTGGAGCTTTGCCGGCGCACACGTGCTGCTGGCGGTGCTGCTGGCCCGGCTCTGGCGCCGGGTGGGCGTCGTCACCGACGCGGAGCTCGTGGAGCTCCGCTACGCCGGCCGGACCGCCGCCGCGCTCCGGGCCACCCGCGCCTTCGTCTTCGCGGTGCCGATCAACTGCATCGGCATCGGCTACGCGATGCTCGCCATGCGCAAGGTCATCATCGCCCTCGGCGTCGCCGACCGTCTCACCTTCCTGCCGGGCGACTCCCGGCTCTGGGCCGTGCTCGCGATCGTGCTCGTGACCCTGGCCTACACCACCGTGTCGGGGCTCTGGGGGGTCGTGGCCACCGACTTCATCCAGTACCTGCTGGCGATGTTCGGCGCCTTCGTGGTGATGGCCTACGCCGTCCACGAGGTCGGGGGCCTCGGCGCCCTCTCGGCGCACTTCCGCCAGATCGGGGCGGGGAACCGGATCACGCTCCTCCCCACCGGGACCGACGCCCTCCTCCCGTTCACCACCTTCCTCGGCTACATCGGCATCCAGTGGTGGGCCTTCCGCAACAGCGACGGCGGCGGGATGTTCGTCCAGCGTCTCTCCGCCACCGCCACCGAACGGGAAGCGACGAAGGCCGCGCACCTCTTCAACTTCCTCAATTACGTGGTGCGCACCTGGCCCTGGGTGCTCGTGGGGCTCGCCGCGCTCATCATCCTGCCGGGGCTCGCCGATCCGGAGATGGCATACCCCCTGCTGATGGTGCGCTACCTCCCCACCGGCGTCCTCGGCCTCGTGGTCGCGAGCCTCATCGCCGCGTTCATGTCGAGCGTCTCCACCCAGATCAACTGGGGGGCCAGCTACATCGTCAACGACCTCTACGGCCGCTTCAGCGGCGAGCGCGACGAGCGGAAGCTCCTCCGCGCGGCCCGGCTGGCGTCGGTGGGGCTCACGCTCCTGGCCGCGACGCTCTCCTTCTTCATGGAAAGCGTGGGACAGGTCTTCCGGATCATGATCCTGGTGGGGACGGGCACCGGCGCCATCCTGCTGCTCCGGTGGTTCTGGTGGCGGATCAACGCATGGACCGAGATCACGGCGCTGGTCTCGGGGCTCCTCCTCGCCGCGGCGACGGTCTTCGTGCCTGCCGTCGCCGGGTGGGGTTTTGGCGCCAAGCTCTCCTTCACCACTTTCGGCGCCATGGCGCTCTGGGTCCCGGTGCTCGTCCTGACGCCGCCGGAGCCCGCCGAGCGGCTGGATGCGTTCTATGCGCGCGCGCGCCCTCCCGGCGCCTGGGGGCCGGTCCGCGCCCGGACGGGGCTGGCACCCGCGGACTCGCTCCTCCGAGCAGGCCGCGACTGGCTTCTCTGGGTCACGGTGATCCTGGGGCTGACGGTGGGGGTGGGGTGGGGGTTGCTGCGGTAGCCTCATCCCCCAGCCCCTTCTCCGTCGAACGGAGAAGGGGGGAGGCTCCGAATACATTCCCCCTCTCCGTTGTACGGAGAGGGGGTCAGGGGGTGAGGCTACTGTTGACCGCTCACCCGACTAATACCCCGGCACCCTCCCCTGCAGCAGCTCGAGGCCCAGCTTGATCGGCACGGTGTAGACGATCCGGCCGTTGGTCTCCTTTTCCCCGCCGTAGAGCACCGCCACCACGTTGCCGTCGCGGTCGAAGACCGGGCTGCCGCTGGCGCCGCTGGCGCCGTAGCCGTCGAGCTGGATCAGGTTGGGCAGCGTGCGGGAGATCGTCGCCACGCCCACCGTGGCGGCGACGCCGAGCTTCCGCCAGTCGCCGCCCCCCTGGAGGTCGAGCCCGAGCGGGAAGCCGATCGTGGCCACCGGCGAGCCGACCGCCGCGGCGCGTACGTCGACCCCGTGCACCGGGTCCACGCCGCCCTTGACCCCCACGTGGATGAGCGCCAGGTCAGCGTTGGTGTGGATGGTCACCACCTCGCCCTGGAACTCCTGGTTCGAGTGGTTGAAGACCACGCCGAGCTCGTTGGCCACCTCGCCGTTCTCGCGGCGGACCACGTGGCGGTTGGTAAGGAGCCAGGCGCCTTCGTCATCCTTTGCCACCACGAAGCCGGTGCCGGTGAAGACGCTGTCGTCGGGGAAGCGCACGATCACGAGCCCCACGGCGTCGCCGTTGAGCGAGTCGATGTGGGCGGCGTTGAGCGTGGCGGCGGAGACGATCCCCTGCTGCCGGGCGATGGCCGCGGCGAGCTGGCGCCGGTAGTTCTCGAGTTCGGTGGGGTCGCCGCCGGCCTGGATCCGCGCCCGGAGCGCCAGCGCCTCGCGCTGGGCCGAATCGGCCTGGGCGCGCAGCGTGCCGAGGCTCACGTTGGTCCGGCCGAGCGCCTCGCTCAGCGAGTCGACCTGGGCCAGCATCGCCGCGCGCTCCCGCTCGATGCGCGCCTCGTAGGCCCGCCGCTGGACGAAATACCCCGCTGCCACCAGCAGGAAGCACCCGAAGAGCGCCAGCGTCGTCCGTCGGAGGCTCCGCGTCTGCCGCGCCACCTCGGCCCGGATCCGCGCGGTGGCCCCGGTGTGGGAGGGCTCGTCGGCCTTCCCGACCCGCGTCTCGGCGGACGAGCGGCTCGGCTCCCCCTCGATGACCAGCTGGATCCGCGGGCCCTTGGCGCCGAGTTGGATCACGTCGCCCGAGTGGACCGGTTTGTCGGAGGTGATCCGCTTCCCGTTGACGTATGTGCCGTTGGCGCTGTCGAGGTCGCGGAGGAGGAGGCTGCCCCCCTGGACCAGGATCGCCGCGTGGCGGGTGGAGACGTCGAGGTCCTGCTCGGGGTGGAGCTGGAGGTCCGACTGCGGATGGCGGCCGATGCCGACGAACGCCTGCTCGAACTCGCGCGAGAGCCCCGTGCGTGAGCCGGTGAGGACGGTGAGGTGGTATTTCATCGCGGGGCTAGTGCGCCCATTCAGCGTAGGCGAGAGCAATCCCGAGGACCAGGGCGATGATGAGCCCGATCGTCACGAACCGGCCCCGCACCTCCCCTTTTGGGGTGGGAGCGGCGCTCCCCCGGTACACCGGGACTGGTTCCGTGGTGGACTCGCCTTCCTGCAGGGGATAGACCTGGTGGCCGATCGCGTCGTCGCCGCCGGGGGGCTGGAGCGCCTCGCCGTCGAAGCGCACCGCGATGGCGGTGATGTTGTCGGGGCCACCCCGCTCGTTGGCGAGGTCGATGAGCGCCGAGCAGAGCCCGCCCAGGTCGGTCGCGTGCTCGGTGGCGATCTTCGCGATCTCATCCTTCTTGACCTGGCCGGAGAGGCCGTCGGAGCAGAGCACCAGCACGTCGCCGCGGCGGAGGGGCTGGTACGTGAGGTCCACCCGCACCCGGGGGTCGGGCCCCAGCGCCTGGAGGATGATGTTGCGCCGCTCGCTCACCTCCGCCTCTTCCTCGGTCAGCTCGCCGGCATCCACCAGGCGCTGCATCAGCGACTGGTCCTTGGTGAGCTGGATGGCCTGGCCCTGGCGGATCAGGTACCCTCGGCTGTCGCCGATCTGGGTCAGGTAGAGGTCTCCGCCGAAGACACCGGCCGCGGTGAGCGTGGTGCCCATCCCCCGCACCTCGGGATGGTCCTTGGTGTACTGGTGGATCTTCTGGTTGGCGACCTCGACCGCCTCCTTCATCCGGAAGGCGAAGCGCTGGGCCGAGGCGTCCTTGTCGTTGACCCAAGCGGTCGAGAGGTGCTGGTAGATGAGGTCGGCGGCCATGGCGCTCGCCACCTCGCCCGCGGCGGCGCCGCCCATCCCGTCGGCCACCATGAAGAAGGAGCCCCGGGGGCCGACCGTGTGCTCCCGCACCTCGGGGAGGAGCGAGGCCTTCTTCGTCGACAGGTCCGCGACGAGGAAGGTGTCCTCGTTGTGGTCGCGGGTGCGGCCGACGTCGGTCTTGCCGAAGACGGAGACGCGGACGGGTTTGGGGGTCACGCGGTCCTCAATTGGCGGGGGCCACTTGATTCAAGTTGTCCATGAAATGCTGCTTCTTCGGGTCGAGCGCCACGGCCTTGGCCATCCACTGCTTGGCCAGGTCCCACTTCTGGTCGGTCTGGTACCCGAGCGCGACCGCGAGCGCCGCTTCCGACCGCAGGCTGTCACTAAGCTCCTTGCGGCCGTACATCGCCGATGACCGGACCTCGACCGTGGACCGCTGGGCGGCGTCGTCGCTCAGCGCGCTGTCCTGCATCGAGCGGACGTCCTTGAGCAGCGCCGGTTCATCGACCTTCGGGCGCGCGGGCGCAGCCGCCGGCGGCGTGGCCGCGGCGTGCTGCGTGGGCGCCGCCGAGTTGGCCGCGGTGCCCTGGTTGAGCTGCGGCGCGCCCACGGCCGGCGCCTTCGCGGTATCCCGCTTGCCCGGCGTCGCGCTGCTGTCCCCCTGCGTCGCGGGCGGGCTGATGGCCCCGCTCGGCTTGGCGGGGAAGAGCGTCCCCTTGAGGGCAAAGCCGACCCCGGCCACCACCACCGCCGCGGCCCCCACCAGGAGCGGCAGCTTGCTCTTCGGCGGCGCCGGCGCGGCGCCCCCCTTGTCGGCGGCGCTCGCGATGCGGGTCTTCGGCATGTCCTTCGGCGCCGCGCCCGCCACCATCGTCTTGAACTGGTCGGCGCCCACCACCATCGTGGCGCCCTGTTCCGCCGCCGACATCCCCGCGAGGGCCTTTTCCACGTCGGTGGCGAACTGCGCCGCCGAGGCGTAGCGGTCGTTGGGATAGCGGGCCAGCGCCTTGTCCATTACCGGCTGCAGCCCGGCGGGGAAGTGTCCGGTCGGGAGCGCCTCGGAGAGCGGCATCGGGTCGTCCGTCAGCCGCTTGATCATCGTCTCCTGGCTCGTCTCCGCCTGGAAGGGGAGGGCCCCGGTGATCATCCGGTAGTACACCAGCGCCAGCGAGTAGATGTCGCTCCGGCCATCGAGCTTGTCGCCCGAGAGCTGCTCCGGGCTCATGTACTCGGGCGTCCCCACCACGAGGCCGGTCTTGGTCACCTTCTGGCCGGTGTCCTCGCCCCCCACCGCCTTGGCGATCCCGAAGTCCACGACCTTGACCAGGTCCTTCCCGGCCTGCGTCGCGATCATGATGTTGTCGGGCTTCAGGTCCCGGTGAACGATCCCCAGCTCGTGCGCCACCTCGAGGCCGTCCGCAGTCTGGCGCAGGATGGCCGTGGCGCGGTTGAGCGGGAGCGGCCCGGTCTCCTTCAAGAGCCCCGAGAGCGACTTCCCCTCGATGAACTCCATCGCGAGGTAGATGATCCCGTCGGGCGTCTCACCGAAGTCGTAGATGGCGCAGACGTTGGGGTGGTTGATCCGGGAGGCGTTGTTGGCCTCGCGGTTGAAGCGCGAGATGGCGTCGGGGTCGTTGGACATCGACCCCGTCATCACCTTGATGGCGCTCTTGCGCCCCATCTTCACGTGCTCGGCGAGGTACACCGCGCCCATCCCGCCCTCGCCCAGCTTCTTGATGACGTGGTACCGGTCGGCAATGACCTGGCCGAGCAGGTCGCCCGACGGGTTGGCCGACTTGAGGGTCTGGCCGTCCCGGGGGCAGAACTTGACGTCGTCCGCGTATTCGGTGCCGCACACCGGACAGAACTTCAAGCCGACTCCGAACGTGAAGGCGTGGTCTGGGCGGGGTAGAGCAGGATGCAACGCCGCCGGGCAATGCTTCCCCGGCGCCTGACCGCCAAATCTACCGGCCGCCGGCGGGAGCGTCAACCGCGTTATTGCCGTAAGTTGGTGCCAGAGAGTACCTTGCGCCTATGACCCAGATCACCCGCCGGTGGTGCGCAGCGTCCCTGATCATCGGTGTGGCGTGTGCGCCGCATCCGTCCACGATGCCATCGGTGGCACCGGAGGCCGCCGCGCCCCTCCCCCCGATCCCGCGGGTGGACGGTCCGCTCGCCATCCACGTGGTCTACCCGTCCGACAAGGACCTGGTCGACGCCGGCGACTCGAGCTTCATCTTCGGCTCCACCGGGACCGGCGCCGCGACGCTCACGATCAACGGCACGGCGGTCCGGGTCTGGCCCAACGGCGCCTTCCTGGCGTGGATGGCCTTCCCCCGCGACTCCGTGATGCACTTCGAGCTCGCGGCCAAGGCTGGCGCGGACACGGCGTCGCTCGATTACGTCGCCCGCCGGGTCCAGCGATTCACCCCGCCTCCGTCCGGCCCCTGGGTCGACACCACCGTCGTCGAGCCCCACGGCCTCACCTGGTGGCCGCGCAACGAATACCTCCCTATCCAGGTCCGCGCCGCCCCCGGCTCGTCGGTCCGGATCATCCTCCCCGGTGGACGCTCGATCCCGCTCGTGGCCGATCCGCTGCCCGCGAGCGCGCCCTGGGGCACCCGCGCCTTCGACCGCGACACCCTCGCCGTCAAGCTCGGCACCGCCAACGACCGCTTCGTCGGCGTGGTGCGGGGGCTCGCGCTCGGCACGCCTGGGCCGTTGTTCGGGGACCAGGCGCATGAGGCGCATCAATCGCATAAGGCGGATGCGTCCGGCTCGGGCGCTTCATGCGCCTCATGCGTCTCACGCGCCTCATGCGCATGCGCCTACATCGAATCCGCCCTCGGCGCCGACACCGTCCGCGTCCCGTGGCGGGTCGATATCGGGCTCCTCGACACCCTGCCGATCGTCACCGAGCTCAACGACGACACTGCGCACACCGGCACCACCGACAGCCTGACGGTCGGGCGGGAAGAGCCGTACGGCACCTATTACTGGTTCTTCCCGACGGGAACGCGGGCGCAGGTCACCGGTCGGAGCAACGGCGAGATACGCCTCCGCCTGGCCGATGGCGTGGTGGCGTGGGTCAACGCGGACGACGCCCAGCCGCTCTCCTCCGGCCTGCCCGCGCCGCTCGGCGAGGTGGGCTCGGTGCGGTTCGTCGCGCTGTCCGACCGGGTCCAGCTCCGGATCCCCGTCGGCACGCGCGCGCCGTTCCACGTCGATGAGGATGCCAGTCGCCTCACGCTCACCCTCTACGGCGCCCGCGGCGACGTCAACTGGATCCAGTACGGCGGCGTCGATCCGCTCATCAGCGGGGCCCGGTGGGATGCCCCCGCCGCGGACCAGGTGCGCTTCACGATCGACCTGACCCGGCCGGTGTGGGGCTATCGCACCCGCTGGGACGGCACTGACCTGATCCTCGAGATCCGCCGTCCGCCGGTCATCGACGCTGCCCGCCCCTTCCAGGGTCGTCGCATCGTGATCGACCCGGGGCACCCGCCCCTCGGCGCCAAGGGCCCCACCGGCTTCCGCGAGCCGGAGGCCAACCTCGCCGTGGCGCTCGAACTGCGCCGGCTGCTCGAGGCCGAGGGGGCCACGGTGCTGATGACGCGCACCACCGACACCGCCATCGACCTCTACCCCCGGGTCCATTTTGCCGACAGCGTGGGCGCCGAGCTCCTGATCTCGATCCACAACAACGCGTTCCCGGACGGCGTCGACCCGTTCCGGAACGCGGGCACCAGCAGCTACTACAACCAACCGCAGAGCCTTCCCTGGGTGCGCGCCACCCAGCGCGCGCTGGCGGCACGGCTCGGCATCCGCGACCTGGGCTTCGGCCGGGGCGACCTGGCGCTCGTCCGGCCCACCTGGATGCCGGCGATCCTGACCGAGGGGATGTTCCTGATGGTGCCGGAGCAGGAGAATGCCCTCCGCACCGCCGACGGCCAGCACCGATACGCCGAGGCCGTGGTGGACGGAATGCGGGAGTTTCTGCAGGGGCGCGCGCTGGTGGGGGTACGCTAGGCCGTGCACGGAACCTCGCCCCGGGCGTCCCCAATGCACCGTATGCCGCTCGGTCCCACGACCCGTTCCCGCCAGCAGCCGACGATCTCCGCGCCCGACGCCCGACCCGGAGCGGTGGGGATGCGCGTTCCCTTCACGCTTCTCCTCGTCCTGTCCCTCGCCACCCGCCACTCGCCACTCGTCACATCGCTGTCGGCGCAGACCCCTGCCCAGCGCGATTCCATCGAGGCCTTCCGCGATTCCCTGGCGCCGATCAGCGACACCGTGGCGCTCCGCGCGCTCGAGGCCCGCTACATCGAGATCGCCAAGCAGGACCGCAATGACCCGATGCGCCACCTGCGGCTCGGGTTCATCGCGATGCGGCTCGGTGCGGCGGGGCGGAAGGACTCGTACGATGACGCCGCGGGGGAGTTCGAGTGGGCCACCCAGGTGGCGCCGAAGGAGCCGTACGGCTGGTACGGCCTCGGGCTCGCCGAGAACGCCATCGGCGACGCGAGCTTTACGCTCGTGGCCGGCATCCAGGCGATGTTCGGCAAGGACCACCTGACCCGCGCCGCGGTCAACTACGCCAAGGCCGCCGAGGTGGACCCGAGCTTCGTGCGCGGGTTGCTGGAGCTCGGCAACACCGCGCTCGAGCAGCGGATGAACATCAAGCTCGACGCGGCGCTCCTCGCCTTCCGCCGTGCCGCGGCCACGTCGGGGGGCCACAACCCGCAGGTGCTCCTCGTGCGGGGACGGGTGGAGCGCCTCGTGGGCGACGCCGATTCCGCGCTCGTCGCCTTTCGCGAATACACCGCGTCGCCCGGTGCCGACACGGCCCTTGGCCTCCTCGAGGAGGCGCGCACCCTCTTCCTCCTCGGCTCGCTCGACGGCGAGCACCCGTACTACGAGGCCGCCGCCACCGACGACAGCGCCGCCGTGAGCGGCATCCGCCGCGACATCGTGCCGCTGGTGGGCGACACCGCGCTCGCCGGCCTCGACAGCGTGCACGGGCCGGCGCGCGCCGCCTGGCTCCGCCACTTCTGGGGCGAACGCGACGTGGCCGACCTCCGGAGCCCCGGCGAGCGGGTGCGGGAGCACTACCGCCGGCTCTTCTACGCGCGGAACCACTTCCGCCTGGTCAGCACCAAGCGGCGCTACCGCATCGAGGAGCGCTACCGCAGCTACGACCACGATTACGACGACCGCGGACTCATCTACATCCGCCACGGCGAGCCGACCGACCGCGCCTCCGCCCACGCGGTGGGCCTGCCGCTCAACGAATCGTGGCGCTACAAGCGCCCCGACGGCGACCTCGTCTTCCACTTCGTGGCCCGGGAGGACGTGCAGGACTACCGGCTGGTCGGCAGCGTCTTCGACATCATGGGATTCGACACCGCGATGGCGGTGGCCAACGGCGCCGTCCCCGCCACGCAGAACATGTCGATCAGCGACATGGTCGCCGGCAACTCGATCAACCTTCCCGGATCCATCCGGGACGCGGTGCAGGATCTCCTCGTCACCCGGCGGGATCTCTCGCCCATCTACGGCCGGCTCCTCTCGTCCAACCTCACCTCGCGGGGCCTCATCGCCAGCGAGCGCGAAATGGGCGAGACCAGCATCCAGCGTGGCACCACCAGCGACAGCTACACCCTCCAGTTCGACGGCGACCTCCCCGAGGCCCGCTGGTCGCTCATCGTCGCGGGGCGCGACAGCACCCGCGAAATGGCGCACCTGGTCTACGCCATCCCGGGCCAGAGCCTCCACCCGATCGAAGCGACGCAGGGGCACGTCTACCCGGTGCGCGTGCGCGTCGCAGTCATCGCGCCCAACGGCTCGGCCGTCGCGCGGGTCGACTCCACCAGCCTCTTCCTGAGCCACCGGCTCCTCGGCGACGGCGACTGGCTCATCGGACGCGTGGCCATGGAGCTGCCGGCGGGGCGGTACCGCTACCGCGTGGCGCTGCAGAACGGGGACGCCAACGGCGTCGACACGCCGATCGACACCCTCGGCGTGCCGGGGCCCGCGCACTTCGGCCTGAGCGACATCGTCCTCGGCGCCCGCTCCGCCCACCTCTACTGGCCCGACGCCACCGGCGACACGGTCTTCTTCAACCCGGTCGGCTCCTTCCGCCCCGACGTGCCGCTCGAGGTGTACTACCAGGTGTTCGGGCTCGCAGACGGGGAGCGCTTCCGGACCCAGTTCCGGGTCCTCAAGCCGGGGGGCGGGAGCATCTTCCGCGGCTTCTTCCATCTCTTCGGCAACGGAGCTCCCGTGTCGGTCGGGTTCGACGGGACCGCGTCCGGCCCCGTGGTCGAGGTGCACCGCAGCATCGCCATCGACCGGCTGACCCCCGGCACGTACGAGTTCGAGCTCGTCGTCACCCGGGGCGACAAGACCGTCCTCCGACGCCGGGCCCCCTTCCGGGTCCTCCCCCCCGTCCAGCCGACCCGCCCCGCGTCACCTTGACGGCCCCCCTACGGGCCCCGTAGTCTTGCACGATGTATTGCTCCCGCTGCGGAACGCAATTCCCCGATACGTCGAAGTTCTGTCCGTCGTGCGGCCTCGAGGTCGGGGCGGCCACCACGCCCGTGCGCGCGGTCGCCGCGGGGGAGATGACCGAGCTCGACATCGTGCGGGAGGCGCTCGCCGGGGAGTACGAGATCTCGGAGGAACTGGGGCGGGGGGGGATGGCCATCGTCTACCGCGCCAAGGACAAGCAGCTCGAGCGCGAGGTGGCCATCAAGGTGCTGCCGTTCTCGCTCGCGTTCGACGCCGAGTTCGTGGAGCGGTTCCAGCGGGAGGCGCGGACCGCGGCCCAACTCGAGCACCCGAACATCATCCCCATCTACCGGGTCGGTAAGTCGGGGCGGGTCATCTATTTCGTGATGAAGTTCCTGCGGGGGAAGACCCTCTCGCGGGTGCTACACGAGCGCACCCGGCTCTCTCCGCCGGAGATCCGCCGGCTCCTGATGGAGGCCGGGAGCGCACTGGGCTACGCCGCCAAGAGCGGCATCGTGCACCGCGACATCAAGCCCGACAACATCATGTTCGACGAGTTCGGCACCAGCGTCGTGGCCGACTTCGGCATCGCCAAGGCGGCGAGCGGCCAGAAGCTGACCGGGACCGGGATGTCGATCGGCACGCCGCACTACATGAGTCCCGAGCAGGCGCGGGCCCAGCCCATCGACGGCCGGAGCGACATCTACTCGCTGGGGATCGTGGCGTACCAGTGCCTGACCGGGCAGGTGCCGTACGACGGGGAGGACAGCTTCTCTATCGGCTACAAGCACATCATGGAGCCGATCCCGACGCCGCAATTGTCCACCGGGGACGAGCGGGCGCTCTTCGAGGTCATCAAGCAGATGATCATGAAGGACCCGCACGACCGCTTCCAGTCGAGCGACGAGCTCATCGCCTCGATCGAGGGGCACCCGATGGCGCGGGCGGGGACCGCCCGGATGCCGGTCGCGGGCGCGGGGGCTCGGGCCGGCGCCGCGGCCGCGGCCACGACGCCGCTCCCCAAGATCCCGATCTCGGCGCCGACCGCGCCGCCGATGGCCCCGGCGGGGAACGGCGCCAAGCGCGCCGTGGCGAGCCGCCCCGAGACCGCCAAGGCGTCGGGGAAGGGAGGGCGCTGGATCGGGCTCTTCCTGCTCCTGGCCGCGGGCGGCGGCGGGGCGTACTACCAGTTCGTGTACAAACCCGCCCAGGCCGCCGCAAACCCGGGCGGACCAGCGGTACCCGTCAACACCTCCGATAGCGCCATAAGCAAGGCCACCGTGGCCCTGAGCGATTCCGCCCTGGCGGCGGACAGCGCCAGGCATCGGGTCACGGCGCCGCCCCTCCCGCTCTCGTCCGCGGCGCCGGCTCCGGTGGTCCGCGACAGCGGCACCCTCCTCATCAAGGGGGTGCCCGGCGGGTCGGTCGTGTTCGTCGACGACCGGCAGCTGATGGAATCGCCGGCCAAGCTGGGCGTGGGCTCCCACGACGTCCTCATCCGGCCCCCGGTGGGCTACCAGGAGTACCGGAGCAAGGTCCAGATCGACAAGGACAAGCAGCTGGTCCTGACCCCGGTCATCGGCCGGGCGGGGCAGGCGCGCGCGGCGGGGCCCAAGGCGCAGTGCGACTCGCCGCTCCAGGCCAACTACAACACCGACAGCTACTGCTTTGACGCCAAGCCGCACCCCCACGGGTCGCTCGGCGTGCCCTACGCCAACACCAGCTCCTCGCCGTCGATCCTCTGGGTCCACGTGAGCGCCGACGGCACCACCGCCGACGTGGCCCCCTTCCGGCCGTCCAATGATGCCGGATTCGAGACGGCCGCGCGGGAGTTCGCCCGCAAGCTCAGCTGGTCCCCCGCCACCAAGAATGAGGGTCCGGTGGACGGGTGGATCCAGGTCCTGCTCGTCCCGCTCCAGCAATGAAGGTCCATCCCACCGCCTGGGTGGCCCCAGGCGCCATCGTCCTCGGCAACGTGACCCTGGGCGAGCGCGCGAGCGTCTGGTACGGCACCATCCTCCGGGGGGACAACGACCGGATCGTCGTGGGGGATGAGACCAACCTCCAGGACGGGACCATCGTCCACGTCGACGAGGGGGTGCCCTGCCTCATCGGCAGCCGGGTCGGGGTGGGGCACCGGGCCCTTCTCCACGGCTGCACCGTCGAGGACGAGTGCCTGATCGGGATGGCCAGCACCATCCTCAACCGGGCCGTGATCGGCACCGGGAGCGTGGTGGCGGCGGGGGCGCTGGTGCCGGAGGGGATGAAGGTCCCCCCGGGGTCGTTGGTGATGGGGGTGCCGGGGCGGGTGGTCCGGCCGGTGGATGACGCCCTCCGGGAGCGGATCCAGATGACCTGGGTGCATTACATCGAGCAGGCGAAGCGGCACAAGGCGGGGCAATTCCCGCTCTCCTCACCCCTGTCCCCTCTCCACGTCCGTGGAGAGGGGAACGCCACCTGAACTCCTCCCCCTCGCCACGAACGCGGAGAGGGGGAGGGAGGGGTGAGGATGCACCTTTGTGATGTTGATACCACCTTTCCGCGCCGTTGTTGGTCCATCCCGACCGTTGTCAGCGTCGCCTGATTTTCCTACTTTTAGAATCCGTCTCCTGCTTCATCGCTGCGTGGGACTTCACAACAGGTCGCCGGGTTCCCCTGACCCCGGTGCAGTGGGCAGTCACCTTCGATAACTGAGGCATTCGTATGGCCAAGTCGTCCGCCCGGGGCGAAGTCAGCCTGTCGCCCAACGCCGTCACGGTCCTTGAAAAGCGCTACCTGATCAAGGACGAGAAGGGGAAGCCGACCGAGCAGCCGGCCGACCTGTTCTGGCGTGTGGCGCGGACCGTGGCCGAGCCCGACCGGAAGTACGGCGCCAGCGCGGGGGCCACCGAGGCCCTGGCGGAGGCGTTCTACGGCCTGATGGCCAGCCGGGCGTTCGTCCCCAATTCCCCGACCCTGATGAACGCCGGCCGGCCCCTGGGCCAGCTCTCGGCGTGCTTCGTCCTGCCCGTGTCCGACAACCTGTCGAACGGCAAGGACGGCATCTACGACACCCTCCGCTCGATGGCGCTGGTGCACCAGTCGGGGGGCGGCACCGGGTTCGGATTCTCCCGGCTCCGGCCCAAGAACGATGTCGTCCGCTCCACGATGGGGGTGGCGAGCGGCCCCGTCTCCTTCATGAGCCTGTACGACGCCTCGACCGAGGTGGTCAAGCAGGGGGGGACGCGCCGTGGCGCCAACATGGGGATCCTCCGGGTCGACCACCCCGACATTCTCGACTTCATCCACTGCAAGGACGACACGACCAAGATCACCAACTTCAACATCTCGGTGGCCGTGACCGACGCCTTCATGGCGGCGGTCGAGTCCGATTCGTCCTATGACCTCAAGCACCCGAAGACCGGCGAGGTCACCGGGAAGCTCAAGGCCCGCGACGTCTGGTCCCAGATCATCCATGGCGCCTGGAAGACCGGCGAGCCCGGCGTCTTCTTCATCGACCGCGCCAACTACTACAACCCGGTGCCCCACCTCGGCAGCTACGAGGCCACCAACCCCTGCGGGGAGCAGCCGCTCCTGCCGTACGACGTCTGCAACCTGGGGTCGGTCAACGTCGGCGCCTTCGTCAAGGACGGCGAGGTCGACTGGGACGGGATGCGCCAGGTCATCCACCTCTCGACGCATTTCCTCGAGAACGTGATCGACGCCAACAACTACCCGCTCCCCGAGATCACCGAGCTGGCGCAGAAGATCCGCCGCATCGGCCTCGGCGTCATGGGCCTGGCCGACCTCCTCATCCGTCTCGGCATCCCCTACGACTCCGAGGAGGGGGTCGAGATGGGGCGGCGGGTGCAGCGTTTCCTTGATGAGGAGGGGAAGGTCGAGTCGGAGCGCCTGGCCACCATCCGCGGCACCTTCCCGGAGTGGGAAAAGAGCATCTGGGGCCCCGACGCCACCGCCGCCCGCGGCCCCCAGGGGGAGCGGGTCCGTCCGATGCGCGCGCTCCGCAACTGCAACGTGACCACCGTGGCGCCGACCGGCACCATCAGCATCATCGCCGGGTGCTCCTCCGGCATCGAGCCGCTCTTTGCCGTGGCGTTCATGCGGAACCAGGCCGGCGTCCTGATGCCCGACGTGAACGAGGACTTCGTGGCCATCGCCAAGCGGGAGGGGTGGCACTCCGACGAGCTGATGACCCGGATCGCCGAGAGCGGCCACATCCGGCACGCCGAGGTGCCGCTCAAGTGGCAGCGGGTGTTCGTGACCGCCAACGAGATCAAGCCGGAGTGGCACATCCGGATGCAGGCGGCGTTCCAGGAGTACAACGACTCCGCCATCAGCAAGACCTGCAACTTCGCCAACGACGCCTCGGAGTCGTACGTCGAGGAGATCTACCGGCTGGCGTACAAGCTCAACTGCAAGGGTGTGACGGTGTACCGGGACGGGAGCCGAGACATGCAGGTGCTCTCGACCGGGGCCACCGCCAAGAAGGTGGCCGACCAGGCCACCAGCGGCGGCCACGCCGAGGCGCGTTCCGACCTGGCCGGGATGTCCGCCCCGGCCGCCTCGTCCGCCGACATGGCGGACATGCACGGCGAGCTCGCCGAGGCCCAGGCCGAGATCGGCCGGCTCAAGAAGATGGTGCACGACCTTGAGGCGGAGAGCCTCCAGCGGCGCCAGATGCGGATGCGTCCCGAGGCGCTCAACGGCCGGGTGCGCCGGGTGGACACGCCCCTTGGCGGGATGTACGTGACCATCACCGAGGACGAGAAGGGCCAGCCCTTCGAGGTCTTCATGAGCCTCGGCAAGGCGGGCGGCGCTCTGATGTCGATGGTCGAGGCCATCGGCCGGCTCATTTCGCTGGCGCTCCGGTCGGGGATCCCGATGCCCGACATCCACCGCCAGCTCCGCGGCATCAGCTCCGACAAGGTGATCGGCCTCGGGCCCAACAAGGTGATGTCGGTGCCGGACGCCGTCGGCATCGCCATCGAGAAGTGGATGCAGGAGAAGGCCGGGGTCCAGGTCGAGTTCCCGGGGATGGCGCAGCCGTCGATGCAGATGGGCCCGGCCATGGAGCAGATCACGCCGGTCACGAGCGGCGCCCAGCAGGTCAACATGAAGCTCAACGACCCCACCCTGGCCGGGAGCTGCCCCGACTGCGGCAGCCAGCTCGAGATGGCGGAAGGGTGCGCCAAGTGCCACGTGTGCGGGTTCAGTGAGTGCGGGTGATTGAGGGGTAAGCTCTTTTCAGGTTGGTGAAGGACTGCGGGGCGGCGTCTGAAGAGGAGCCGCCCCGTCTGTTGTCCGGTCCCGGCATCCGCGTCTGACCCGACTGGGTGGCCGCAGGCGACTCCCGCGCGATGGTGACGGGGATCGGCGCGTCCCCTCGGCGCCTAAATGCGCCTCTCATGATGACGCGGTGACTGGCGGGTCTTTGCGTCGGCGGCGCGCCACTGATCACAATCCAAGCCCTTTAGGGCTCATTGCCGAGAGGCGCCTTCAGGCGCCGAGGGACGCGCGCGAGCTCCGCGCCACTGGCCGATCCCTTCCATCGACCGTTCCCGGCGGCGCGTCGGCGCCGCCGCATCTTGTTTACCGTGGGCGCCTGTAGGGGCGCAGCGCGCTGCGCCCCTACAACCGTGATGCCGGCATCGGTGTCGATGGGGTGGCCGCAGGCCACCCCCTACAACGTCAGGATCGCGCCACCGGGTCCGGGCGGCGCCGACGTTCCCCCTCTCCGCCCGTCAGGGTGGAGAGGGGGCTAGGGGGTGAGGTTACCCCCCGACCTCCTCCAGCCGCCGCAGCAGCAATCGCCGTTCCCCATCGACGTTGGTCTTCTCCAGCGCCGTCCTGAATTCCGCCGCCGCCTCCGGATTCCGCCCCGAGCGGCGCAGCAGCTCCCCCCGCGCCACCGGCAGCCAGCGATAACCGTCGAGCCCGCCCCGCGCCTTGATCGAATCCACCAGCCGGAGCCCTTCCTCGGGGCCGTCCACCATCGCCACCGCCACCGCGTGGTTGAGTTCCACCACCGGGCCCGGTCGATAGCGAAGCAGATACTGATACAGCGCCGCGATCTGGCGCCAGTCGGTCTGCTCCGACGACGGCGCCTGGGCGTGGAGCGCCGCGATGGCG
>DASYXP010000149.1:0-2639 GCA_035934835.1 Gemmatimonadales bacterium
GGAGAGCGCGCGGTCGGGGGCGGGATGGACCTCGACCAGGAGGCCATCGGCTCCCGCGGCCACCGCGGCGCGCGCCATCGGCTGGACGAACTCCCGGTGGCCGGTGCCGTGGCTCGGGTCGGCGATGATCGGGAGGTGGGAGAGCGACTTGACCACCGGGATCGCCGAGAGGTCGAACAGGTTCCGGGTCTGGCTGTCGAAGCTCCGGATGCCCCGCTCGCAGAGGATGACGTCGGAGTTCCCCTCGGCGAGGATGTACTCGGCCGAGAGCAGGAGCTCCTGGATCGTGGCGGAGAGGCCCCGCTTAAGGAGGACCGGCTTCCGGAGCCGGCCGACGCGCTTGAGCAGGGAATAGTTCTGCATGTTCCGGGCGCCGACCTGGATGATGTCGGCCACCTCGGCCACGAGGTCGGCGCCTTCAGGGTCCATCGCCTCGGTGACGACGAGGAGCCCGGTCTCCTCGCGCGCCCGCTTGAGGAGTGCGAGGCCCGGCTTGCCCAGGCCCTGGAACGAGTACGGGGAACTCCGCGGCTTGAAGGCGCCGGCCCGGAGGATGGTGGCGCCCGCATCGCGGACCGCGTGCGCGGCGGCCAGGATCTGCGCCTCGCTCTCGACCGAGCAGGGGCCGGCCATCACCACCACGTCCTCGCCACCCACCACGACCCCGCCGGCCAGCCGGACCTGGGTGGCCTCGGACTTCCACTCGCGGGAGACCTGCTTGTACGGCTGGGTGACGTGGATGATCTCGGCCACACCGGGGAGCGCCGCCAGGCGGGAGCTGTCCACCCGGCCGTCGTTGCCTACGAGGCCGACGGTGGTGCGCTGCTTCCCCGGCATCGGGCGGGCCTGGTAGCCCAGCTCCTCGATGGCGGAGACCACTCGCTGGATGTCTTCCTGGGCGGCGTCGTGCCGCATGACGACGAGCATCAGGTCCTCGGACGAAAGACCCCGGGGCGTCGGACCCCGGGGAGGTGCCTGCCTCGGTGAACGGTAAACGGGGAACGGTGAACGGGCCACTCCTGCGGGGTCGTGGGTGGTCGGTCGCCGGTCGTGGGTCACGGGTCGCGGGTCGTGGGTCGTGGGCCGTGGGTCACGGGTCGCGGGTCAACTCGCCCGCTCCCACGCATTCCATTCTCGTACCCCCCACCTCTCACCTCTCACGCCTCACGACTCACCTCTCACCTCTCACCTCTCACGTCTCACGACTCACCTCTCACGTCTCCCGACGATCACGCCCCCGCCGTCTCCCCCAACCGAACGCCGACGATCGTCGACACCCCCGGCTCCTGCATCGTGACGCCGTAGACCGCGTCGGCCGACTGCATCGTGCGCGGGTTGTGGGTGATGACGATGAACTGGGTGGCGGACTTGAACTCCTCGAGGAGCCGCGTGAACCGGCCCACGTTGGCGTCGTCGAGCGGCGCGTCCACCTCGTCCATCAGGCAGAACGGGCTCGGCTTGGTCAGGTAGATCGAGAAGAGGAGCGAGGTGGCCACCAGCGTCCGCTCGCCGGAGGAGAGCAGGTGGATCCGCTGGGTCCGCTTGCCGCGCGGGGCCGCGTGGATGTCGATCTCGCTCTCCAGCGGCTCGTCCGGGCTCGCCAGGCGCAGCTCGCACTCGCCGCCTCCGAAGAGGGTCTGGAAGACCCGCTTGAAGTTCTCGCGCACCGCCTCGAAGGTCTCCACGAACATCGCCTTGGCGGTGCCGTCGATCTCGCGGATGGCCTGTTGGAGGGACAGCCGTCCTGCGACGAGGTCGTCCCGCTGGGCGGTGAGGAACTCCAGGCGCTTGGCCTCCTCGCCGTACTCCTCGACCGCCAGCGCATTGACCGGGCCGATCCCCTCGAGCGCGTCGACGATGCGGGCGTTCTCCGCCTCCAGCGTCTCGAGGTCGAGGTCGAGGAGCACCGCATCGGCCAGCAGGGCGTCGAGGGGCTTCCGCCAGTCGGCCTCGATGCGCTCGACGATGGCCCGGCGCCGCGCGATGAGGTCGGTGGCGTCCACCTCCATCCGGTGGTGCTCCTCGGTCATCGACTCGACCGCGGTACGGCCGGCGGCCTGGGCCGCGTCGGCCTCGGCGAGTTCCTGCTCCGCAGCGGCCGCGGTCGCCTCGACGTCGGTAGCGGCGGCCTCGAGCTCCAGCACCGCCACCCGGCGCTCGGCCCGCTGCTCGAGCCACTGCGCCCGATGCGCTTCCACGGCATCGGCGTCGAGCGCCAGCTGCGCGATCTCGGCGCCGAGGGCGCCGGCCTGCGTTTCGGCCTCGGCGGCGGTGCGTTCCGCCCGCGCCACGCGCTCCGCCGCGGCCTCGAGCCGGGCGGACACCTGCGCCTCGAGCACCTGCCAGCGGACCCGCGCCTCCCGGGCGCCTTCCTGCTGGCCCTCGAGCCCGTGCAGCGCCTCGCGGGCCGAGCTCAGCGCCTCCTCCTGCTTGACGCGGGCCAGTTCGCCGTCGGTGTGCGCGGCGTCGATCTCGGCCAGCCGGCGCTCCCCGCGTTCGAGGCGGTCCTTGAGGCTCGCCGCCTGGCGCTCCGACTCCGCGATCTCCCGGGCCAGGTTGGCCGCGACGCGTGCGGCGTCCTCCCGCACGGCGGCGGCGGCGCGCTCCCCTTCGCGGGCCTGCTCCGTCGCGGCGGTCGC
>DASYXP010000181.1:0-3769 GCA_035934835.1 Gemmatimonadales bacterium
GTCGGCCCATCGCAGGTCGTCCCGGGACACCTCCCGCCGGTCGCGGGTCCGGAGCTCGAGGTCCGGCCGCATCGCCCGCAGTTCGATGGCGAGCGGGTCGCGGAAATGGTCCGCGAGGAGGATCCGACGGGGCGGCTCGGGGAGCGTCACAGTGCCTCGTCCGGGAGCGGGGTAGAAGGGCGGCAGGTGTGCACGTGCACCACCGCGGTCCGCCCGTCGGTCACGAAGCGCTGGCCTTCGGCGTTCCGCCCGCTCGTGACGGCGCCGGGGAGGCGGGTGTAGCCCGAGAGGCCTGCGCATCCGCCGGCGATGAGCTCCCGCACCACGAGGTCGCGCTCGGCGTCGATGTCGGGGTCGAGGCGGTGGGTGGCCGTGCCGTGGAGTGGCCGCACGAAGAGTCCGGCGTCGCGACTCGCCGCGGCCACCCACGCCTGCTGCACCGTGTCGACGAGCCAGAGGCGCAGGTGATGGCGCTGGCGGGCGTTCGGTCCCTCGAGTTCGTACGCCGCATCCTGGCGGCGCCCCGAGAAATAATGGGTGCTGACCGGCGCCCCTGCTGAGCCGCGGCGGCCGGCGATCATCGCTGCCACCTCTCCGGAGATCCTGAGCAGGTTCCCCGCCGTGGCCTCGGTCCACCCGGCCGCCCGAAAGGCGCTGTCCACCAGGAGCGCCGGCCCGAGGAGGACGAGGTTGATCGGGTCGCCGGTGACCCGGCCGCGACGGTCGGTCGTCCGGGGCACGAAGGTGGGGAGCTCGAGCGGCGTCACCAGGTGGGGGAACGCCTCGGGCGTGACGCACGCCGCCGCGGCCTCGACCGCGAACGGGCGCCGGAGCCGGAGACCGCCCAGCTCCCCCGCCATGATGCGCGCCGGGTGCCGCCGCCGGATCAGCGCGTATCCGCCAAGGATCGCTGCGGGCACGAGGAGTTCGTCGTCGACCGCGCCGATCCCGATCGACACCAGGGCCCGCCCCACCTTGCCGCCGCGCTTGCCCCCGGCGGTCACGGCGCCGCTGTCGATCGGCTGGGGCGCGTACTCCAGGGAATCGAGCCCGGCGTCGATCGGCGTCCACGCGCCCCGCGTCACGGCGATGGAGTCGAACCGGAGCGCCAGGCGCCCGCGATGCCCCGACGGGACCACCGTGCCGCGGACCAGCGCGAACGGCCGGACCACAACGCACCCCTCGTGCAGGATCGCCGCCATCGTCTGCACCGTCACCGGCGTCCCCGGACGGTCGCGCCCCGGGCCGACGCCGCCCAGGAACCGGATCGGGATGTGCGTCCCGGCCGGGACCGGCACGGTGTCCTGCGCCACCACTGCCTGAGGCGCGATCCCGGCCATGACGCCCGCCGCGAGCCACACCACCTTCCGCCAGCTGCTCGTCATCTCATCGCCTCGGGGCCCCGAAGGACCCGTTCCTTCGCGCATCGGACCTCGCGACGCGCCCTCGTGCCGCCCCGGCTCCGCTCCTGATCTCCGACCGTCCTCCCAACTTCCCGGCGTTCCTACGCCTTCCCCCGCCTTCCTGCGCCTTCCCTCCCTTTCCTGCGCTTTCCCCCGGCGTTCCTCTCACTCCCTCTCCGCCAGCCCGCGGAGCACCTGCCACACCGTCACCGCGGCCAATCGTGCGGTCCGGCCGTCGACATCGTACACCGGGTTGCACTCGACCAGGTCGACCGACGTGACCTTCGAGCTCCGTCCGGCCTGGTAGGCGGCGTGGAGCCAGAGGTCGACGGCCATCCCTCCCACCGATGGCGAGCTCACCCCCGGCGCCGCCGCCTGGTCCACCGCGTCGATGTCGAACGAGGCCATCACCGGCGCATCGGCCTCGGCATAGAGCGCGTTGACCGTGGCCGCGTTCAGGTCGGCGTTCCACACCCACCGCCCCCGGTTGTCGTCGAGGAAGTTGAGGTGGCTCGCCGCCACCGACTGCGGTTGCAGCCCCGCGACGGTGTAGCGGGTGCACGCGCCCGAGGGATGGAGCAGCGCCTCACGGAACGGCGAGCCGGAGTGGCCCTTGTCGTCGAGGAGCTTCCGGACGTCGGGGTGCGCATCCCAGTTGATCGCCTCGACCTTGCTGCCGGCGCCGGCGTAGCCGAGGAAGTGGCCGAAGCTCGTCTCGTGCCCGCCGCCGAGGATGATGGGGAAAACGCCGTCCTTGAGGTACGGCGCCAGCACCTCGGCCAGCGCCAGCTGGTCCGCGGCCACGTCGTCGGAACAGGTGAGGTCGCCCAGGTCGAGCGTCCGCTCGACGAGCTCGCAGTAGCCCTCGTGGTTCTGGGCGTCGGGGGTGAGGCGGTAGAGCCAGCGGCGGATCTCCGTCGGCGCTCCGGCCGCGCCCACCCGACCCCCGTTGCGGTGCACGCCTTCGTCCGACGGGAACCCGACGATCACGGCCCGCGGCCTGGCCGCACCGTTGACGTGGCCGCCCAGGAGATGGCCGATGCGGGGATCGCCGGGGGCGGTCGCGGGGACGGGGATCTCGGGGCGCTGGAACGACTGGGGTGAGTTCATGGGAGTCTGGGTTCAGGGACCGGGATTGGACTGCGCACGGAGCTCCGCCAGGCAGGTCGGAAAGTTGCTCCCCTCGTACGACAGGCTCAGGTATCCGGCATCGGCCGATACGGCGTTGACCCGGAGCAAGAGGGACTGCACCCCGGGGCTCAGCGTGGCGTCGCTGTCCGCGGGCCAGATCTCACCGAACGCCCGATCCCCCGCCTTCACGGACATCATCCACTGCCCGGGTGCGGCAAGATGCGAGCCGTCCTGGAGATAGTCGATGCGCTCACCCGCCCCGTACCGTGCCTCGAGCGCCGTGCGGGCCGCCTCGAGGGCCGCCCGGAGCCTGGCGCCGGTCGAGTCGCTGTCGTACACGTCGCCGTTGCCGAGGACCTTGCAGAGCCCGGCGCGCGGCGCGATGGTCAAGTAATACCCGGAGAACCCGCCCTCCGGCGACGGTACGCTGTCGGCGATGAAGACGAACCTGGCGCTTGTCGTGTCCACGCGGATGCCGGCCGCCTTCAGGGACGCCACCGATGCGCCCATCGAGAAGCCGAAGGCCGGCACCGTGTGCTGCGCGTGCAGGGCCGGGCCGGCCAGGGCCGAGAGGGCAAGTCCGATCACGAGTCGTCGCACGTGGCCTCCGTCAGGGTCAGCGGGGCTGGGCGGGGCGGTGGTGCACCGTCCTGCCGCCGATCACAGTGCGTCGGCAGGCGTTGGGACGGAAGTGGTAGAGCCACTGGGCGGCGTCGGGCGCGTCGAGCACGGCAAAGTCGGCCCGCTTCCCCGGCTCGAGCGACCCGACCGACGCCTCCCGCCCGATGGCGCGTGCCGCGAAGAGCGTGGCGCCCTTGAGCGCTTCCGCGGGGGTCATCCGCTGCAGCGTGCACGCCAGCAGGAGCGCCAGCGGCAGGTGGTTGCTCGGCGCCGAGCCGGGGTTGAAGTCCGTCGCCACCGCCACCGCGACGCCCGCGTCGATGAGCTTGCGCGACGGCTGCGGCGCCTGGCACAGGTAGAGCGTCGCGAGCGGGAGGCTCACCGCCACCACGCCCGACCGCGCCATCGCGGCGATGCCCTGGTCCGACACCTGCTCCAGGTGGTCCGCGCTCGCCGCGCCGACCTCCGCGGCGAGCTCGGCGCCGCCGCCGGAGGTCAGCTGGTCGGCGTGGAGCTTGGGCCGGAGGCCGGCCGCGGCGGCGGCCCGGAAGACGGCGCGCGCCTCGTCGACCGAGAAGGCGGACCGCTCGACGAACACGTCGCAGAATTCCGCC
>DASYXP010000245.1:0-8974 GCA_035934835.1 Gemmatimonadales bacterium
GATAGCGATCAATGACCAACGACGTGCGACATCCGACCCGCGAACCGTGACCCGCGCCCTCGCGACCTCGCGACCTGCGACCCGCGACTCCCTAATTGCCCGCTCGGGCCTTCCTGACCGCCTCGGTCAGCACCGGCACCACCTCGAAGAGGTCGCCCACGATGCCGTAGTCGGCGAGCTTG
This sequence comes from Gemmatimonadales bacterium, assembly GCA_035934835.1. GTDB lineage: Bacteria > Gemmatimonadota > Gemmatimonadetes > Gemmatimonadales > GWC2-71-9 > CAMLHU01. The sequence goes on from DASYXP010000245.1 coordinate 183, forward strand.
AAGATCGGGGCGTCCTTGTCGCGGTTGATGGCGACGATGACCCGCGACGTGCGCATCCCGGCCAGGTGCTGGACGGCGCCGGAGATCCCGACGGCCACGTAGAGGTCGGGGCTCACCAGCCGGCCGGTCTGGCCGATCTGGGTCGACGGATCCCGCCAGCCGTCGTCGGTCACGGCGCGGGTGGCCCCGACGGCCGCGTTGCCGAACGCGGCGGCAAGATCTTCCACCAGCTTGAAGTTGGCGGCCTCCTTGAGCCCGCGTCCGCCACTGACCACGACCGGCGCCTCGCCGAGGTCGAGCTTCGCTTCGCCGCGACTCCCGACCGACGTGACCACCACCTTGGCGCTTGCCGGATCGATGGCGGGCGAGAGCGCCTCCACCTTCCCCGCGCGCGGCTGGTCGGTGACCCGGACGGCGCCGGGCCGAAGCGTTACGATGGCCGGCGAGCCGGTGAGCAGGATGGTGGTGATGATCTTGCCGGTGTGCGTCGGGTGGGTGCCGGTGAGCGCGTCGCCAGAGAGCGCGAAGCTCGTGAGGTCGGACGCGAGGCTCACGCCGAGTGCCGCAGCCACCCGGGGTGCCAGGTCCTTCCCCTGTGCCGAGGCTGCGAAGAAGGCCGCACGGTAGCCGCCCGCCTTGATCCGCGCGGCGGCCGTGGCGGCGGCCACTTCCGGGTTGCCGTTGCCGAGCGCCGGGTGTTCGACCACGAGCACGACGTCCGCGCCCGCCTTGGCGAGCTGCGGCGCCTTGGCGCCGATGCCGGGGGCGCCGACGAGCATCGCGTGGACCTCGCCGCCGCCGGTGGCATCGGCGGCCTGGCGCGCCGCCGCCACCGCCTCGAGCGCCACCTTCCGGAGCTCGCCGCCGCGCGATTCCGCGAACGCAAGGATGTTGGCCATCAGAGCACCTTCGCTTCGTCCTGGAGGAGCCTGACCAGTTCGGGCACCGCGGCGGGGCCTTCCCCGATGATCCGCCCCGGCGGCCGGTCGGCGGGAAGCTCGATCTTCTCGATGGTGAGCCGCACCGACCCGAGCTGGGCCGGCTTCACCTCGAGTGGCTTCTTCTTGGCCGCCATGATCCCCTTGAGCGACGGCAGCCGGGGCCGCGCCACGCCTTCGTCGATCGTGACCACGGCCGGGAGCGGGAACTCGAGCGACTCGACGGCCCCTTCGAGCTGGCGCTCCGCGGAGCCCTTGCCGCCGGCGATGTCGAGCTTCGACACCGCGCTGACGCAGGGGAGCCCGAGCACGTGCGCCGTCATCGGGCCGACCGACTGGTTCCCGGTGTCGTTGGCGGCGCGCCCGAAGAGGATCAGGTCATACCCGCCGTCCTTGAGCTCGGCGGCGAGCGCCTGTGCGATCGCGGCGCCGTCAAAGGGCGGCGCATCGCACTTGAGGAGCACGCCGCGGTCGGCGCCCATCCCGAGCGCCTTCCGGATCGTCTCCTGGGCGGCGTCGGGGCCGAGGGAGATGACCACCACCTCGCCGGGGCCCTGCTTTTCATTGAACTGGAGCGCCGCCTCGACCGCGTAGCCGTCGAAGTCGCTGATGTCGTACTTGAGGTCGCCCGGAGTGAGGGACTTCCCGTCGGGGGCAATGGAAAAGCGGACGTCCATGTCGGGGACCCGCTTGATGCAGACCGCGATCTTCACAACGACCTCCTCCCGGGCAACGGAACGGCGTGACGGCGCCCGAAAATAGCCCCTCCCCGGGCGGGGTGACAGGGGCGCGCGGCACCGCGGTCGGCACGATCGCCAACGCCGACACGGGTCCAAATCTATCGCGGCCGGACCCTTGGTTCGATGAGAAATTGATGAAGGCGGCCGCAAACACACGAGGCGGCCGCCAGATCGACGACCGCCCCAACCTTTCAACGACCAAAGACCAACGACCAACGACCCCCTAGAACGCGCTCAACCCCGTCACTTCCTGCCCCAGGATGAGCGAGTGCATGTCGTGGGTGCCCTCATACGTGTACACCGACTCCAGGTTCGCCATGTGCCGCATCGAGTGATACTCGGCCAGGATCCCGTTGGCGCCGAGGAGCCGCCGCGCCTCGCGGGCGCACTCGGTGGCGATGTTCACGTTGTTCCGCTTGGCCAATGACACCTGCGAGGGCGTCATCGTCCCCCGGTCCTTCAAGCGGCCGAGCTGGAGCACCAGGAACTGCGCCTTGGTGATCTCGGTCAGCATCTCCGCCAGGCGCACCTGCTGCAGCTGGGTCTGGCCGATGGGCTTTCCGAACATCACCCGCTGCTTCGAGTAGTCGAGCGCCTCGTGGTAGCACGCCATCGCGGCGCCGAGCGCTCCCCAGGCGATCCCGTAGCGCGCCTGCGTCAGGCACATGAGCGGGCTCTTGATCCCCCCCGACTTGGGGAGGATGGCGTCCTTGGGGAGGTGCACGTCGGCCAGGTGCAGTTCGCTCGTATCGGAGGCGCGGAGGGAGAGCTTCCCCTTCTGGTCCTTGGCGGTGAATCCCTTGGTGTTGGTCGGCACGATGAAGCCGCGAATCGACTTGGTGTCGTTCACGTCGCCGGTCTTGGCCCAGACGATGGCCACGGTGGCCTGCGAGCCGTTGGTGATCCACATCTTGACGCCGTTCAGCACCCAGCCGTCCTTCGTCTCCTTTGCCGTCGTGATCATCCCGCCCGGGTTGGAGCCGTAGTCGGGTTCGGTCAGGCCGAAGCAGCCGATCTCCTGGCCCTTGGCGAGGCGCGGCAGCCACTTCTTCTTCTGCTCGTCGGAGCCGAAGGCGTAGATCGGGTACATCACCAGGGCTCCCTGCACCGAGGCGAAGCTCCGGATCCCGCTGTCGCCCCGCTCGAGCTCCTGCATGATGAGGCCGTACGCGACGTTGTTGAGCCCCGCGCAGCCGTACTCCTCCGGGAGGTTGGCGCCGAACATGCCGAGTTCGGCCATCCCCGGGATCAGCTGCTTCGGGAACTTCCCCTCGATGTAGGCGTCGCCGATGACCGGCATCAGGTGCGCTTCCACCCAGGCGCGGACCGTATCGCGCACGGCGCGCTCCTCCTCGCTCAGGAGCGAGTCGAGGTCGTAGAAGTCGACGCCGGTGTAGGTGCTGGCCATGCTCCGTCTCCGATGGGGATTCCTTCTTGAGGGTAAGAGGTGAGCGGTAAGTGGTCAGCGGGCTGCCGGAACAAATCTCGAACGCACTCCCGCTCACCGCTGACGGCTCACCTCTTACCGAACGATCAGCCCGCCTTCCGCTCCGCCCGTCCCAGCCGCCGCTTGGCGCTCGGCGTGATCCCCACCTCGCGCGCCTTCTTCCGGAATCCCGCGCCGTGGTCCACCGGGTGGCCGTTCTCGGCCTGCCACTGGTGCACCATCTCGTGGAGGACGGTGTGCTCCACCTCCGCCCACCCGTGCCGCCGCACGTGCCCGCGGCCCAGCGCGATCTCGCTCGGCCTCCCCGTCTTGAGGTCGACCGCCAACTCGCCCAGGCGGCTCCGCATCCGGCCGCTCAGCCGGAACGCGATCGGCCCCAGGGCGCCCCCAAAATACTCGGCGTTGAGCCGGGCGTGCAGTTCGCCCAGGCGGTGGAGGAGCTCGAGGTCGCCGGGCTGGGGGCGTTCCGGCCGGCGCCTGGGCGCGGACCGGTGCTCGATCGGGAAGGCCAGGAAGGTCGTCTCCGCCACCTTCCGCATCGGCCGCGGGATCCCCGGCAGGAGGAACCGCACCACCGCCTCCAGCACGTAGTCGGGCGCCTCGGCGTATCCCTCGTGGATGCGGACGATGCCGTTGGCGCCGTAGCTCAGCATCACCGAACGGTTGGCGTGGAGCGTCAGCCCCTTGAGCCCCGGCACGCCGAGGATGCCGAGCAGCTCGAGGCGCCGCGCCAGCAGCTCGCCGGGCGGGAGGGTGAGGCTCGGGGCCTCCGGGTCAGGCGCTGACCGGAACCGGATCGGGGGCACGGCGCCTCCGGGCGAACGCGTTGATGTCCGATGGGATGAATTCCCGCCGGCCCGACTCCCATCGCCAATGCTGGACGTGCACTGCCTGCGCGTCCACGTGCACCAGGTTGAACGCCGAGGGGCGGCCGCCCCGGGTGCGGTTGGTGTGGGTGCTCGAGGTGCTCACCGGCAGCACGTCGTCCACTTGGCCAGCGCCCTCCTGGTGGTCGTGCGCGCAGAGGACCACGTCGGCGCCGGTGGCCAGGAGCCGGCGCTGTGCCGAGCGCCAGTGGGCCATCCCCATCCGGCGGGAGATGGCGCCGGGAAGGACGTTGTGGTGCAGCACCGCCACCCGGACCGCCTCGGGGGGCGCATCGGCAAAGAGCCTGGTCAGGCGTTTCGTCTCCCGCCGCGGCAGGTGCCCCTTGACCGTCAGGTCGCGGAGGTTCCAGGTGAGCGAGCCCCAGGAGAGGCCGTAGCTCGTGAGCGCGCCCGAGATGACCGCGCCGGGCACGTCGAGCACCGGGGCCAGCGCCTCGCCGAAGTAGCGGCGGTCCTTTGCCCAGCGGACCCGCGCCCGGCCGATCGGAAGCACCGCGCGCCACCATTGCACGTCGTGGTTGCCGGGGATGACGAGCGTGGGCGTGGAGCGCTGGATGTGCTCCACCAGGGCCAGTGCCCGCTGGAATTCGCCGTGCCGGGCGCGCTGCGTCAGGTCGCCGGCGATGACCGCCGCGTCGGCGCCCAGCGTCGGGATGAGCGACTCGAGCGCGCGGACCTGGTCGAGGTCCGCGTCGCGCCCGAAGTGCAGGTCGGAGAGCTGGACGATCGTGAGATCGGTCACCAGACCGCCCGGACCTTGTAAGTGAGGAGCGCCTGGCCTCCCGCCGGCACCTTGACCCGGAAGCGGACCTTGGTGGACGAGAGCCGCTCCGCCGGGACCGAGCTCGCGAGCACGCTCCACTCACCCGCGCGCATCTCGTAGACGTCGACCGTCACGTCGGCCGTCCCGGCGTTGCGGAGCGTATCGGCGTAGGAGGCCACGGCGTACGTGCGGACGAACCGGCGGCTCTCGGAGGAGTCGCGCCCCGTCTGCCAGCTGGTCTGCACCCGCCGGGCCGTGAGGTCGAACGCCGTCCCGGCATCGAGCTCCAGGTCTTCGCCGGCGGGGGTGTGGTCGATGTTCGTCTCGCCGATGAGCTGGAGCCGGCCGGCGCTGTCCGGCTCGAACATCCGGACGATTCCGCCGGGGAGCGGGCGATCGCCGAGATCGGTCTTGCGGGGCCGCTTGACGACGTACGTCACCTGGACCGGAACGTCCGTCGTGGTCATCTCCTGCCCGAAGCCACCCCACCAGGGGAGCGCGCCGGCCACCACGTAGGTCTTCTGGAAGGGAGCGCTTGCGGGGTCGAAGAGCGCCGCGGTCGTGATGACGCCGGGAGCCACCGTGAGCCTGCCCGGCAGGGTGTAGATGTGGAACTCCCCCACCTTCTGTTCCACCGTGCCCGCATCGCGCGCGGCCGCTTCCATTGCCATCGGGCCGTTCATCGCCTTCATCAGGCCGCGGCCACCGCCGCTCGCCACGCTCACCTGCCCCGCCAGCAGCTGGATCTCGGCGCTGTCGAGCGCCACCTGCCCGCCGCCGATGACCGCGGCACCCGAGAGGAGCACCTGTCCGCCGCCGAACACCGCCTGGTAGCTCGCCTGCCACCCGCCCCCGCCGAGCGCGAAGTAGCCGAGGCGGAGGTCCCGCCGGGCCGCGTCACTGCTCACCGTGAGGTCGAGTGACGGCGCCAGGAAACCCGCCTCGGCGGGAAAGCTCGGCACCCCGATCGACTGCGTCACGATCGAGCCATCCGCCAGCCGCAGCCGGAATGGCGCGATGCTCACCACCGTGGCGGAGGCCGTGTCCTTGAGCATCGTGCCGGTGCGGAAGACCAGCGTCCGGCCGACGGCGCGCCGCAGGAGGGAGGCGTCGTCGGTGCCCCCGTCGTAGCGGACGCCCTCGACGCTGACGCCGTCGTCGAGGGAGAAGATCGACCCCGGGTCGAGCTGGCCGAGGGGGAGGTGCTGCACCGACGTGCCGCGCGGGACCGCCGCCGCGATGGTGCGGCGCACGAGGACGCGGCCATCGTTGTAGATGGTGGCGCTCGTCTGCGCGGTGAGCGGTGAGAAGTGAGCGGTGAGCGGGACGGCCGCCAGGGTCACGGCCAGGACGCGGAATATGGCCTTCACTTGAGCACCTCCAGCGCAATGCGTTCGACCACGCGGCGCACGATCAGGTAGGTGGCGATCACCGCCGCGGCGGCATAGGTCCGGGCGAGCGGGGCCCGCGAGACGCCGAAGATCCCCCAGAGCGCCACCGCCACCGTCGCCGCCAGCGCGGCGCGCCGCCCCAGCTTCTGCGCCTGGGCCTTGAGCGCCGCCGTGCAGTCGGGACAGAGCGCCCCGAAGTCGATCCCCGTCGTGCGCGCCCCGCAGCGGGCGCAGGGGAGCTCAGGCCATCCGACGGGCGACGGCATCGCCGAACTCCGCCGTGGAGGCCGTGCCGCCCAGGTCGCGGGTGCGCAGGTTGTCGTCCACGATGACGCGCTTGATCGCGGCGCGGAGCCGGTCGCCCCTGGGGACCTCGCCGATGTGGTCGAGGAGCATCGCCGCCGCGAGCATCTGCGCCGAGGGGTTGGCGACCCCCTTGCCGGCGATGTCGGGCGCGCTGCCGTGCACCGCCTCGAAGATCGCCGCCCGCATCCCGATGTTGGCCCCGGGGGCCAGGCCCAGCCCGCCCACCAGCCCCGAGATCTCGTCGCTCAGGATGTCGCCGAACATGTTGGTGGTCACGATCACGTCGAACTGCTCGGGGCGGAGCACCAGCTGCATCGCGGTGTTGTCGATGATCAGGTCGTTCGACTCGACCCGCCCGGCGTACTCGCGCACCACGGTCTTGGCGGTCTCGAGGAAGAGGCCGCTCGTCATCTTGAGGATGTTGGCCTTGTGGACGATGGTGACCTTCTTGCGATGGTGCTGCACCGCGTACTCGAAGGCATAGCGCGCGATCCGCTCGCACTCGAGCCGCGTCACGATCGCCGCCGACTGCGCCACCGCCTTCGGGTCGTCGCCCACCTGCACGAAGTGCTCGACGCCGACGTAGAGCCCCTCGAGGTTCTCCCGGATCAGCGTGATATCGATGCCGCTGTAGCGCTGGCCCGGCACCAGCGTCACCGCCGGCCGCACGTTGGCAAAGAGCTCGAACTCCTTCCGGAGCCCGACGTTGACCGAGCGGAAGCCGGTGCCCACCGGCGTCGTGAGCGGGCCCTTGAGCGCCAGGCCCGTCCGCCGGATCGACTCGAGGGTGGCGTCGGGGAGCGGGGTGCCGGTGGCGTCGACGCCGGCCATCCCGGCCAGCTGCTCGTCCCACCGGAACTTGAGCCCCGTGCGCTCCAGCACCTTGACCGTCGCCGCGGTGATCTCCGGCCCGATCCCGTCGCCCGGGATGAGGGTCACGTCGAACGTCATCAGCGCTCCATCGCGGGGAGCACGTGGTCGAGCGCGTCGTCGAGCGCCGCGCGGGCCGAGGCGCCGTGCCCCACGGCGCGGGTGCGCCACACCACCGTCGCCTCGCGCGAGTCGGCCAGCACCAGCAGCATCTCGGCGGTCTCGCCGTTGGCGGGGTCGTGGAAGAACACCGCCGCGGCGGGAACGAGCGCGTAGCGCCCGCCGGCGAGGGCCGTCATCTGGCGGAGCGCCGCGCGGAAGGGATCGGGCACGAACTTGAGCCGCTCGTCGCGCATCATCCCCTGGCCCATCCGGTCGGGGTCGGGCGCAAAGCCCGGTGCGCGCCGCGCGATCTTCCGGAGCTCGGGCGGGAGCTTCCACGCCACTTCCGGCGCCCGCTCGAGGAGCGCCTTCCCCAGGAGCGAATCGACCCAGAGGAGGGCGCGCTGGTGGTCGGCCAGGACCGGGTCGGCCTCGCTCGCGCTGTCCGCGGCCAGGAGGGCGAGCGGCACCACGGAGAGGGTCTGGCCGGCGAGTGCGTTGGTGGAGAGGGGAAGGTTGACGATCTGCTCGGGCTTCGGGGCCGGTTCAGCCCGGTGCCCGCACGCCGAGAGGAGCACTGCCAAGCCGATGAGGGACAAGGACTTAGGCAATCGCGACCTGCCAGTTGGAGCGGAGGGGGACTCGTTCCGGGAGAAAGGTAAATGGAGGGGGGGCGAGCGACTAGGTACGAGGTGCGGATGAGGAGGGGGCGAGGAACGGGTACGAGGTACGAGGGTCAAGGTCCGGGATATCCCACCCGGATGTCCCCTCCGGGAGATGTCGCCAATCCGCGACGAAGCGCACGACCTGCCTGGGTATTGCCGGGGGGATGTCGGGTCCGGTCGGGCTGAATGGACAGCAGATCGGACAGCATGCCGCTGGGGCGATCGAGGGTCGGATCGCCGACGAGGCGCTGCCACTCCCTGGCTACTTCACGCCGGCGAGCGCTCAGTGAGCAGTACCGGGCGGTGCTTGATGAGCGGCGTAGGAAGCGAGTTCAAGAGATTGAGCAGACTGCCCGTCTTGGAGACTTAACCCACCGGGAGCCGGGGCCAGAACTAGTCAACATCACTTATCTCACGGAGGTGTTTCACGGCGTCCACCCATCACGTCAGTGCCACACCGCCACAGCACGTGCGATCCGCTGGCGTCTCTCCGAGGAGATTGCGAGTCCGAGCCGGATGAACCCAAAGCACAACTAGCGACATGGCTGTAGGCAGCCTTACGGATGCAAGGCGGGAGGTTCATCCCGATAGACTGTATTTCGCAACTGCAAGTACCGCTCGACGCACGCCGCGGCATTCCGCACCACCAATGGCCCGGTAGAATCCGCCGCCAACTGCCCGGC
>DASYXP010000257.1:0-5149 GCA_035934835.1 Gemmatimonadales bacterium
GGCGGGGGTCTGCGCGGCGGCGGCGGAGGCAACGAGCAGGGCGACGGAGAGGACGCGGAAGGAGCGGAACACGGGGACCGCCTATTAATGGAAGGCACGGGTGCGTGGGCCCAAGGAGTATGGCGGGACGGGACGCGTTCTGCCACACCCGCCGGGCGCGGGCCCGTCCCGGAAATGATATACTTCCTTAGCGCCGGGGTGGCATCCGACCCCGGGCGTTCCCCTCCATACCAGCGCGGCCAAGAGTGCTTGACGTGTACCCGACGGACGCGGGCGCCCGATGACCGGGCCCGCCGATCGCCTCGCCTCGGCCCTCGCCGACCGCTATCTACTCGAGCGCGAGCTCGGCCAGGGGGGGATGGCCACCGTCTACCTCGCGGCCGACCTCAAGCACGACCGCAAGGTCGCGGTCAAGGTCCTCAAGCCCGAGCTCGCCGCAGTGATCGGCGCCGAGCGCTTCGTGCGCGAGATCCGGACCATTGCAGCACTCCAGCACCCCCATATCCTCGGGCTCATCGACAGCGGCGAGGCGGCCGGCACCGCGTATTACGTGATGCCGTACGTCGAGGGCGAGTCGCTTCGTGGCCGCATTTCCCGCGAGAAGCAGCTTCCGGTCGACGAGGCGGTCAGGATCGCGCGTGAAGTGGCCTCCGCGCTCGACTATGCGCACCGCCGGGGCGTCATCCACCGCGACATCAAGCCGGAGAACATCCTCCTCCACGAGGGCCAGGCGCTGGTGGCGGACTTCGGGATCGCCCTCGTCGTCTCGACGGCGGGCGGCTCCCGGATGACCGAGACCGGGATGTCGCTGGGCACGCCGCACTACATGAGCCCCGAGCAGGCAATGGGGGAGCGTGAGATCACCGCGCGTTCAGATGTATACGCACTCGGCTGCGTGCTGTACGAGATGCTCACCGGCGACCCGCCCTTCACCGGCGCCACCGCGCAGGCCATCGTGGCGCGGGTGCTCACCGAGACGCCGCGGCCCATCGCAGCGCAGCGGCACACCGTCCCGGCCTCGGTGGAGGCGGCCACCTTCCGCGCACTGGAAAAGCTGCCGGCCGACCGCTTCGCCTCCGCGGCGGAGTTCGCGGCTGCGCTGGCCGACCCGGGCTTCCGCACCACGACGTCCGGCGCCCTTCCGGCGACCGGTGCGGCGGCGCGGCGATCCCGGGGCGCGATGGCGGCGCTGGGCGGTGCCGTCGTCCTGCTGGCCTCGCTCGCGCTGTGGGGGTGGCTCCGGCCGGCTCCGGCGCCCCCGGTCCGCCGGTACGCGCTCGGGATGGCCGCGGGACAGGAGATCCGCTCCGGGGTCATCGGGGTCAATGTCGCGATCTCCCCCGACGGCTCGAGGCTGGTGTACGTCGGCGCCGACACCGGACAGGGGACGCAACTCTGGCTCCGCGACCGTGACCGGCTCGACGCGACGCCGATCCCCGGGACCGAGGGCGCCCTGGATCCGTTCTTCTCGCCCACCGGCGACCGGATCGCGTTCTCCATGGGGATGCAGTTCGAACTCAGGGCAGTACCGGTCGCCGGCGGGCCGGCCACCACGCTCGCCACGATGGGCCCGCAGGCCGCGGGCGGCGGCGCGTGGAGCACTGACGGGTATATCTACGAGGACTCCCCCGGTGGGCTGAGCCGCGTTCCCGCGGCCGGCGGCACTCCGAAGCTCGCCGTCGCCCTCGATTCGGCGGCCGGCGAGATCGGCTATGCCTGGCCCGCGGCGCTCCCCGATGGGCACGGGCTCCTCTTCCGGCGGCGTCGGAACACCGATGCAGCCGACTTCGACGTGATGGCCGTCGACCTCCGCACCAACGCCCGGCACGTCCTCGTCAAGGGACTCCTGGCGCGCTACGTCGCAGGATACCTCGTGTACCTTCGCGCCGATGGCGCGGTGCTCGCCGCCCCGTTCGACCAGGACGCCCTGCGCATTACCGGCCCGTCGGTGACCCTTTTCGACGGCGTTGGCGTCAAGGCGCTGGGGTCGGCCGACTTCGCCATCTCCCCGGAAGGCACCCTGACCTACGTGCGCGGGGCGAACGGCGGCAGCGAGGGCTCCATCGAATTCGTCACGGTGGACCGCAACAGCAGGGTGGCGCCGCTCACCCCCCGGTTGACCTTCACCCCGGGCCTCCACCCCACGGTGAACCTCTCGCCTGACGGCCGGGCCGTGGCGTTCGACATGCTGCAGGGCGCGACCGACAACGTGTGGATCAGGTCGCTCACGTCGGGCGCGCTTTCGCGGCTCACCTTCGACGCGCACGGCGCCGCGGACGGCACCTGGTCGCCCGACGGGAAGTCGGTCATCTACATCGCCCTCGACGACAGCGGGACCTCCGACATCTGGCGGCGCCGGGCCGACGGGAGCGCGGCGCCGGAGCGGCTCCTCCGGATCCCCGGGATGCGCATCAACTACGCGATGATGTCGCCGGACGGCCGGTGGCTGGTCTATGACGCCTTCGGGACGACCGACCGGACCGAGGGGATCTTCGCCCGTCGGCTGGCCGGCGATACGACGCCCGTCCCCCTCGTGATGGGCACGGCCATCACGGACCTCCCCACCCTCTCGCCGGACGGCCGCTGGTTCGCCTATTCCTCCATGGAATCGGGCCAGCCGGAGGTATTCGTGCGACCGTTCCCGCGGGCAGGCGACGGTCGCTGGCAGGTCTCGCTGTCGGGCGGGGTCGCGCCGCGGTGGACGCGGGACGGGCGGCAACTCTACTTCATCGACGGCAGCGACAACTTGGTGAGCGTGCGCGTCCACCCCGGCGCCAACTTCAGTCTCGACGCGCCGACGACGGCGATCGCGGGCCCCGCCGCGGAGAACGTGACCATCGGCATCGCGGGGGTGCGGCGATACGACATCCTCCCGGACGGCGATGTCCTCGCGATGCGCCTCGCGGCCGCCGCGAGCGACCTTCGGGACGACCCGCTCGTGGTGGTGGACAACTGGGTGGAAGAGCTCAAGATGAAGATGCGCGCGTCGAACGCTCCTGCGACGGAAGGGAACTGATCAATGTCCGTTGACCGCCTGACCGCCGCATTGGCGGACCGCTACCGCATCGAGCGCGAGCTCGGCGCCGGCGGGATGGCCACCGTGTACCTGGCCCAGGACGTCAAGCACGACCGCAAGGTGGCGGTCAAGGTGCTCCGCCCGGAGCTCGCCGCCGTCATCGGCGCCGAGCGATTCCTGTCGGAGATCAAGACCACCGCCAACCTGCAGCATCCGCACATCCTGCCGCTGTTCGATTCGGGGGTCGCGTCAGTACAGGGTCACGAGTCACGGGTCACGAGTCACGCGGAGAGCGCGGATCCCGAGCTCGGCGCGACCCGCGACCCGCGACCCGCGTCGTATTTGTTCTATGTCATGCCGTACGTCGAAGGGGAATCGCTCCGCGACCGGCTCAACCGCGAGAAGCAGCTCCCCATCCCCGAGGCCGTCGCCATCGCCATCGAGGTGGCCGGGGCGCTCGACTACGCCCACCGCCACGGCGTCATCCACCGGGACATCAAGCCGGAGAACATCCTCCTCCACGACGGCCGCGCCCTCGTGGCCGACTTCGGCATCGCCCTCGCCGCCCACAAGGCGGGCAGCACCCGGATGACCGAGACGGGGATGTCCCTCGGCACCCCGCACTACATGAGCCCCGAGCAGGCCATGGGAGAGCGGGAGATCACCCCGCGGAGCGACGTGTACGCGCTCGGCTGCGTGCTCTACGAGATGCTCTGCGGCGAGCCCCCCTTCAGCGGCCCCACCGCGCAGGCCATTGTCGCCAAGGTGCTGACCGAGGAGCCGCGCCCGCTCCTGCCGAAGCGCCACACGATCCCGCCGCACGTCGAAGTCGCAGTGCTGACGGCGCTCGAAAAGCTCCCCGCCGACCGCTACGCCACCGCGGCGGAGTTCGCCGCCGCGCTGCAGCGGCCGGATGTCGACCCGCCGTCGACCTTCCCCGGAAGCGGCCGGAGCCCGCGCGTCGTCCGGCGGCGATGGCGGCTCTGGGCGCCGTGGGGCGCCACCCTCGCGGCCGCCGCGCTCGCCGGGTGGGCGCTCCTGGGGCGGGGTGGCCCGCCGCAGGTCACGTGGAACTACGTGACGCTGAGCGACAGCATCCCGATCACGACGCGCGGACCGTCACTCGCCATTTCCCCGGATGGACAGAGCATCGTCTACAAGGACGACCACCAGAACGGGACGCTCTGGATCAAGCGGGCCGATCAGCTCGACCCGCAGCCGATCCCCGGCACGGTGCGCGCGTTCAGCCCGGTCTTCTCCCCCGACGGGCAGTGGCTCGCCTTCACCGCCGACGGGCAGGTCCGAAAGATCCGCCTGGGCGGCGGCGCCACCGTGACGCTGGCCGACTCCGCCGCCACCCAGATCTACGGCATCGCCTGGCTCGACGACGGCACCATCGTCTACACCGCGGCGCGGAATGACCAGCTCCTCCGGGTGGGCGCCGACGGCGGCGCCAGCACGGTGGTGATGGCCGATCCGGCCCTCCGCGGCCTCGGCATCCTCAACCCGAACCCCCTCCCCCACGCCCGCGGGGTCCTCTTCCTCGTGTGCGCGTCGGGGTGCGTCACCGCGTCCATCCACGTCCTCGACCTGAAGTCCGGCACCCAGAAGGCGCTCATCGACGACGCGGTGGACGCCTGGTACCTCCCCACCGGCCAGATCCTCTATGTCCGGCGGGACGGTGCGGCGCTCGCTGCGCCGTTCGATCTGGGCAAGCTCGAGATCACCGGCGCCGCGGTGCCGGTCCTCGACGGGGTCCAGATCAGCATCGGCGTCACGATGCTGGCCTGGTCGCCGGCCGGCACCCTCCTGTACGTCCGCGGCGGGGCGTCGAACGTCAGCGCGGAGCTGATGCGCGTGGGCCTCGACGGAAGCGCCCACCAGGTCGATACCAGCTGGAGCGGCGCCTTCAACTCGATGGCGCTCTCCCCCGATGGCCGCCAGCTGGCGGTGGGCGCGGGTCTCGGCACCGGCGCCCTCAGCATCTGGATCAAGCAGCTCGACCACGGCCCTTTCAGCCGGCTCACCTTCGGCGGAGGCGACCGCCGCCCCGCCTGGTCGCCGGACGGACGGATGGTCGCCTTCATCCGCGACAGCGGGATCGGCGGCAATGTGTTCGGCCACCGGGCCGAC
>DASYXP010000272.1:0-6999 GCA_035934835.1 Gemmatimonadales bacterium
TGGATCCGGCTCCTGGTCTGGTTCCTGATCGGCATGGGGGTCTACTTCGGGTACAGCGTGCGGCATTCGAAGCTGGCGAAGCAGTAAGCGGTAAGTGGTGAGAGGTGAGCGGGCTCACGGTCGAGATCTCGGCTGGGAGCCCGCTCACTTCTTACCCCTCACCGCTTACCTTTCTCGCATGCCCTTTCTGCTCTCCGCCGAAAAGACCGCCGCCGCCCGCGCCTTCGCCGAACTCCTGGTCCCCGGTCGTCGCATCTGCCTCACCACCCACGTCAATCCCGACGGTGACGGCCTCGGCTCCGAGGTCGGCCTCCTCCGCCTCCTCAAGGCCCGCGGCGTCGACGCCATCATCACCAACCCTTCGCTCACGCCTGAGCGGTACGGGTTCATCTTCCGCGGCGTCGAAGGGGTCGACAAGAGCGGCGAGGCGGTCAAGGAGCTCCGCAAGGCCGACCTCATCATCGTGCTCGACATCGGCGACCTCGGCCGGCTGGGCGCCCTCGCCGAGACCGTCCGCGAACGCGGTGTGCCGGTGGCGTGCGTCGACCACCACCTGAGCGGCGGCACGCTCCCGCCCGGCCCGCGGTACGTCGACGTCGAGGCCGCCGCGACCGGCGAGCTGATCCACGAGATCGCTGAGGCCAATGGATGGACGCTCGACGCCGACGCGGCGCGCGCCCTCTACGTGGCCATCTTCACCGACACCGGCGGCTTCCGCTTCAGCAACACCCGTCCCCGCACCCTCCGCACCGCGGCGGCGCTGCTCGAGACCGGCCTCGACACCGAGCAGATCTACCTCGACCTCTACGCCAGCGCGCCGGAGGGGCGGATCCGCCTCCTGGCCGAGGCGCTCGACACGCTCGTGGTGGAGCCGGAGAGCGGGCTCGCGTGGGTCACGATCCCGCCGGGCGCGCTCGAGCGTCACGACGTCTCCTCCGACGACCTCGACGGCGTGGTGGAGTATCCCCGGTCGATCAAGGGCGTGCGCCTGGCGCTCCTCTTCCGGGAGATCGCCGGCGGCCGGATCAAGGTCTCCTTCCGCTCCGTGGGCGATGTCGACGTGGCGGCGCTGGCCCAGCCCTTCGGCGGTGGCGGGCACGCGCGGGCGTCGGGGGCCTCGCTCCCGGGCTCGCTGGCGGAGGTCCAGGCCACCGTGCTCGCGGCGGCCCGGGCCCGGCTCGCCACCCCCGCCGCCCGCTGAGGCCGCGCCCCCGTTAGTTTTCCCGCGCCATGCCAGTCCTTGAACGCATCGAGGCCGCCCTCGACACCCTGCGGCCCTACATCGCCTCCCACCGCGGCAGCGTCGAGGTCGTGGACTTCGACGACGCCGACGGCCTCCTGACCCTCCGGCTCGGCGGCACCTGCCACGGCTGCGCCGCCTCCACCCTGACGCTCAAGCAGGGCATCGAGGTCCGGCTCCGCCAGGCGGTGCCGGAGGTGCGGACGGTGCAGGCCATCTGATGCCCGACACCCTCCCCGCCCGCGTCGCCGCGGCGCTCTCCCGCATACGCAATCCCCGGCTCGAGAACGACCTGCTCTCCGCCGGGATGATCCGCGACCTCGAGGTCTCCGACGGGGGCCGCGTCGCGTTCACGTTCCTCCTCGGCCGCGACGATCCCGCCACCCTCGTGCGCGAGACCCGCGCCGCGCTCCGAGCCCTCGACGGCGTCACCGAGGTCAAGATCACCGTCGCCGATCCGACAGGCCCCACCGCCGCCACCCACGCCGCTCCCGGCGCCCCCGCCGGCGCACAGCCGGTGCCGGTGGCCCCCGCCATCGCCGGGATCGGCAAGGTCATCGCGGTGTCGTCCGGGAAGGGCGGGGTCGGGAAGTCGACCGTCGCCGTGAACCTCGCCGTTTCGCTGGCGGAGGCGGGCCACCGGGTCGGCGTGATGGATGCCGACATCTATGGCCCCAACATCCCGCGGATGTTCGGGCTCTTCGAGAAGCCGCCGGTCCAGGGCGGGCGCATCATCCCGCTCGAGGCCCACGGGGTCAAGCTCATCTCCCTCGGCTTCCTGATGGATCGCGACGCGCCGGTCATCTGGCGCGGCCCGATCATCATGAAGGTCATCACCCAGTTCCTGAACGACGTCGAATGGGGCGGGCTCGACTTCCTCGTGGTCGACCTGCCGCCCGGCACCGGCGATGCCCAGCTCTCGCTGGTGCAGACGACGCAGGTGGCCGGCGGCGTCATCGTCACCACGCCGCAGGAGATGGCCGTGGGCGATGCGCTCCGCGGCGCCAAGATGTTCGAGCGGGTGCAGGTCCCGGTGCTCGGCGTCATCGAGAACATGAGCGGGGTCACCCTTCCCTCGGGGGAACGGCTCGAGCTCTTCGGCTCAGGTGGCGGCCGGCGCCTGGCCGATGAACTCGGTGTGCCGCTCCTGGCGCAGGTGCCGCTCCAGCCGGGCGTGGCCGATCATGCCGACCGGGGCCGCCCGATCGTGGTGGCGGAACCGGCGAGCGCCGCCGCGACGGCACTGCGGGAAGTCGCGGCCCGGATCGCCACGCTGGTCACGGCACAGGCGCTGCGGACCCCCATCCTGCGAGGCTGATACGCCCGCCATCACCCTCCTCACCGATTTCGGCACCAGCGACCCGTACGTCGGCGAGATCCGGGGCGTGCTCACGTCGCGCGCGCCCGGCTCGGCGCTGGTGGACATCTCGCACGGCGTGCCGCCGGGTCAGGTGCGGACAGCGGCGTACCTCCTCGGCCGGGCGTGGCACCGCTTCCCGGAAGGGACCGTCCACCTGGTGGTGGTCGATCCCGGCGTCGGCACCGACCGCCGGGCGCTCGCCTTGGCGGCGCACGGGCACTGGTTCGTGGCGCCCGACAACGGCGTCCTCTCCCCCATCCTGTCGCCTGACGTGGTGCCGTGGGTGCTCCCCGTCCCGGCGGCCGCCGCGCCCACCTTCCACGGCCGCGACCTCTTCGCGCCCGCGGCCGCAGCCCTGGCCAACGGCACACCACTCTCGGGACTCGGCACGCCGCTGGTCGGTGCGCCGGTGACGCTCCCGGTGACGGCGCCCCACTACGAAGGCAAGGCGATCGTGGGCGAGGTGATCCACGTCGACCGCTTCGGCAACCTGATCACCAGCCTCACGCCCGAACTGGTGCCGGCGTACGCCGTGCTCGAGGTCGAAGGGCTCGAAGTCGGCCCGCTCCGCCACACCTTCGGCGACGTCCCCCGGGGCGAGCTCCTGGCCTACCTCGGCTCCGGCGGCGAGATCGAGGTCGCCGTACGCGACGGCTCCGCCGCCACCCGGCTTGGCATCGGGCTCGGTGGCCGGGTGGTGGCGCGGTTGGGGTGAGACGTGAGAGGTGAGACGTGAGACGTAAGACGTGAGACGTGAGAGGTGAGAGGTGAGACGTGAGAGGTGAGAGGTGAGACGTAAGACGTGAGGCGGCGTGTAAGACGTGGGACCTGCGGCATACGACTGGCGACCTGCGACTTCCATCTCCCCTTTCCCCTTTCCCCTCTTCCCTCTTCCCTCTTCCCTCTTCACTTCTCACTCGTTCCTTCTCCTTCTCCTTCTCCTATCTCCACTCCGTCACAATCCCCCCCACCGCGGTCGACACGTCGATCCGGATCGTCCGTCGCGCCGAGGCGAAGTTGGCCGAGGTGTAGGTGGTGCCCTTCCGGGTGAAGCCGACCGGCTCGAAGGTGGTGAGGGTCCGGTCGAGCATGATCTCGACGCCGGCGTCCTTGGGGAGGAGGAGGTGGAGCTCGCCGAGCGCCATCCGGGCCTGCACGCGGAGGGCGTCGGTCCAGGCGCCGGTCAGGTCGAGCGTCACCTTGCCGACGCCGCCCTGGAACCGGATGTTGGCACAGCGGGCATTGCCCAGGCGGTCGGTGCTGAGTTCCGATGCGCCGGCGTCGAGGTCCAGCGTGCTGCAATGTCCCGGATTCGGCGTACTCACCGTGACCGTCGTCCGGCTCGCGGCGGTGCGGATGCTGGCGGAGGAGAGCTCAAGTCCGCCCAGGTCGATGTCGCCGAGCCCGGCGCCGATGTTGATCTCGAGCGTGAGCGGAACGTCGGGCGCGAGCGCCACCGACGCCTGCTGCGCCAACTGGCGCTGACCGACGACGCGGAATCCGGTCTCTCCCGCGGGGGTGGTGCCGAGGAGCAGGTGGCCGTCCGCCGCGGAGTACCGGGCCACCGGGGCGAAGCGTTCCGCGTCGAACGCAAGGCGCATCCGGTAGAGATCGCCCGGGCGGGCGGCGGCGAGGTGCAGCGACCCGGCGTTGAAGTCCACCCGGACCGCGAGCGACCGGGCGTCTCCCCGCCGATGGCTGGCCTCGAACGCCCGCATCGTCTGGGCATGGAGCGGCGTCGCCAGCAGCAGCGCCGCGGCTACGGGGGCCCAGGGCTTCACGGCTTGGCCGGCGGGGTGCGGGTGGCGGTGGGGCGCTGGACCGCTGGGACGCCGAACTGCGGCGTGGCCCAGAGATACTCGTCGGTGAGCGCCTCGGGGGGGATGATGCGCCCGGTGAATGCATCGCGCAGGCCCGCGCGGGAGAGGAGCGCCGCGCCGAAGCCGGCAGTGGCCACCAGCCAGGAGACGAGGAGCGCCAGGCTCGCGATGATCGTGCCGGCCACCGGCACCCAGCCGAACACGACGTCGCAGGCCCAGAGCGCCATCAGGAACGCGAGCCCCACGAGCAGGTAGCTGTAGCTGTTCATTCCCAGGGCCCGCGCCCCGCCCGCCAGGCGGCGGCGGGTCCACGTCTCGCCCATCGCGTGGGCGGCGCCGAGGAGGCCGCCGAGGATCGCCACCACCGCCAGCAGGATGTAGACCGCCACGGCAAAGGGCACGAGCAGGATCCCCACGAGCGTGAGGGCGAGTCCCACCACCATCATGCCGAAGGTCGGCACCAGCAGCACCTGGCCCAGGAGCCCCACGACCAGCGCGCGTCCGAAGGAATGGGCCACGGTATCGCCGACGACCTCGAGCTGGGGCCGGGCAAAGGCGACGAGCCCGAACCCGACGACGGCGAGCGTCACGAACACGCCCAGCACGCCGGCCGATCCGGTCAGCAACCGCTGCCACGGCCGGAGCACGGCCGGAGCGGATGCGTGGGGGGCGGGGAAGGCGTCGTCGAGCGAGAGGACGCTGCCGTGGATGTCGCCGCCCGTCTCGCGCACCTGTCCGCCGACCGCCAGTACGCTCCCGGTCACGACCGCGCCGGGGTGCATCACGATGTCGCCGTCGACGGTGGCCAGGTTGCCACGCAGGGTGCCGAAGATGTCCGCATCGCCGCGGACCACGAGGAGGTGCCCGTCCACCGTCTGGCCCGAGCCGATGCTGAAGTGCCCGAGCCGCGCCTGGCCGCCCGGCACGGTGATGCGCAGGTCGGCCGGGGAGAGCTGGCTGGCGCGATAGAGCTGGGGTTCCAGGCGGCCGAGGTCGGAGAGGTCGCCCAGGTCCACCGTGAGGCCGCCGGGCGCCGCGGGGGGGATGGCCTGCGGCTCCGTCGAGGCGCCGGGGCTCGCCACCAGGCCGGCCAGGCGCGCCTCGATCGTCTCGGCGGCAGCGGCGTCATCGCCGGACAGTCCGTCGGGGCGCCAGTTGCGGAGCCGGCCGACCGCAAGGCCCGTGGGAAGGCGGGCGGCGTCGCTCAGCAGGTCCTGCCAGGCGCCCTCGACGTCGCCGCCGGGGGCGTAGTGGCCGGCAGTAGCCCCATCGATGAGGAGCCGGCCCTGGGCCAGCGTGATGGACAGGTCGGGCCCGTCGGCCATCCGGAGGGTCAGGGTGCGGCTGTCGGAGGAGACGGCCACCTCGTGGTCGCGGACGGTGGGGCCGGGTCCGACATGGAGCAGCTGGCGGAGGAAGGTGATGGGCGTCGCGAACGGGCCGTGGGCGCGGAGGTGCCCGCCCCGGGCCAGCAACGGGCCAGCCGGGACGACGAGAAGGGCGGCGAGGAGGAAGCTAGGCTTGCGCATGGGGCCCCCGAGCCGCGGGCGTGAGCAAGCGCCGCATCGCGACGATCCCGCTCGCATAGAGCAGGATGCCGAACGCGGAGACGAGCGCCGCACGAGCCGGGGAGCCCAGGAGCGACCGGGCTGCCCCATACCAGGGCTGCTCGGTGACGTTGGAGGCCAGGGTCCGCACCGTGACCCAGAACCACTGGCTGGCCTCACCCGCCACCCACGCGCTGGCGGCGGGGAACGCCTCGGGGTGAGCGAGGCTCCACGCCACGCTCGCCGAGGCGCCCGCCACGACCGCCACCGACGCCGCCACGAGCGCCCGCCAGCGGGGCCCGAGGAGCGACGGATGCGTCAGCACGCGCCACGGAGCGCGGGTCGGCGCCGGCGGCACCCGCACCGCCGCCATGACGCGATCGGCGAGTCCGGCGTGCGGCGCGATCACGGGCAGCGCCGCGATCAGGGCCACCACGCGCCGCTCGGCGTGCGCCAGGGCAAAGCAGTCGGGGCAGTCGTCCAGGTGCACCAGACGCCCCGGCGGGAGTTCGCCGGCTAGCCAAAGATCGAGATCTTCAGGCGTCAGGTGCGGGGGTGCGAGTTCGGTCATAACTGGGCTCTCCTACGAGCGGTCTCGACGGCTGGTTTCAGCGCTTCAGGTCCGACAGGTACTCGCGTAACTCGTTGCGGGCGCGGTGGATGTACGTCTTCACCGTGCCCAGTGGCAGGTCCAGCATCTCGGCGATCTCCTCATACGCCCGCCCCTCGACGTGGCGGAGCAGGATGCAGGAGCGGTATTCGGGGCGGAGCTTGCCGATGGCCCGCTCGATGGCGGTGCCGATCTCCTTCGCTTCCAGCTCCTCCAGCGGCGACTCCGCCCGCGATCCGACCTGGAGCGAGGTGGCCTCGATCGCCTCGGCGGTCTCCGCCCCCGGCGCGCCGTCGAGCGAGAGCGTGTCGAGCTCCCGCCGCCGGAGCTGGTCGATGGCGGCGTTGTTGGCGATCTTGAAGATCCAGCTGGAGAACTTGTATTCGGGGCGGTACGAATCGAGCGCGTTGAGCGCCTTGATG
>DASYXP010000285.1:0-6133 GCA_035934835.1 Gemmatimonadales bacterium
GTGGCGCACCGCGCCGGTCATCTCCGGATTCCGGGTCTACCGGCCGGTCGAGAACGGCACGCCCAAGTTCCGCACCGAGGCCCGGGTCGCCTACGACGCCAGCAACCTCTACGTATTCATCCGGGCGTACGACCCCCACCCCGACAGCATCGTGGGCCTGCTGGCCCGACGCGATGCGATGACGCCCTCCGACCTCGTGTCGGTCTTCATCGACGGCTACCACGACCGGCGCACCGGCTACGAGTTCGACGTGAACCCCGCCGGCGTCAAGATGGACGCGGCCATCTACCAGGACGGGAACGAGGACATGGCCTGGGACGGGATCTGGGACGTGGCCACCCGGATCGACTCCCTGGGGTGGACGGCGGAGTACCGCATCCCGCTGTCGCAGATCCGGCACGCGTCAGAGCCGGTCGACACCTTCGGCTTCACCGTGGGCCGGCAAGTGGAACGCACTTCGGAGCAATCGAGCTGGCCGCTCTACAGCGTGTCCAAGCCGGGGCTCGCGTCGCAGCTGGGCACCCTGACAGCGCTCAACGACCTGGCCCCGCCCCGCCGCATCGAGCTGGCACCGTATCTCGTCACCAAGAATGTCGAGGTCCCGTCGGGCACCGGATACGGGCGGTCCCAGCGCCTGACCGCCGGCGCCGACCTCAAGGTGGCGGTGGCGTCCAACCTGACCCTCACCGGCACCGTCAACCCCGACTTCGGGCAGGTCGAGGCCGACCCGGCGGTGCTCAACCTGTCGGCGTTCGAGCCGTTCTTCCAGGAGAAGCGCCCCTTCTTCGTCGAAGGGAACGGCCTCTTCCAGTTCAGCGTCGACTGCAGCGCGGTCAATTGCAGCAACGAACAGCTCTTCTATTCCCGCCGCATCGGGCGCGCGCCGCACCTGACCGACCAGTACGGCGACGCGAACTCCCCCACCGCCACCCCGATCGACGGTGCGGCCAAGCTCACCGGCCAGCTCCCCGGGGGCCTCTCCCTCGGTGTCATCGATGCGTATACCCCCCGGGAGACGGGCGTGGGCGGCGCCACGATCGAGCCCGCCACCAATTACGCCGTCCTCCGCACCACCAAGGACTTCCGCGGCGGTGCCAGCGGCGTCGGCCTGATGTTCACCGGGGTCGACCGCGACCAGGACTCCTGGACGGCCCCGTACCTGGCGCATTCCGCCTACGTCGGCGCCCTCGACGTCCGGCACCAGTTCCTGAACCGGCGCTACGAAGTGTCGGGGTCGTTCGACCTGTCGACGGTGAACGGATCCCCCGCCGCCATCACCGCGCTGCAGGAGGACCCGGTCCACTATTACCAGCGCCCCGACGGCCCGCTGAGCGTCGACTCGACCCGGACCTCCCTTGCCGGCGACGCGGAAGAGTTCAAGTTCGGGAAGATCGCCGGCGTCCGCACCCAGTGGGAAACGAGCTATCTCCGGCGCTCGCCCGGGTTCGAGGTCAACGACCTCGGCTACCTGCGCCAGGCCGACCAGCAGAGCTGGAACAACTGGCTCGGGCTCTCGTGGAACGAGCAGACCCGGGCGTACCTTCGCTTCCGCTGGAACTTCAACTGGTGGCAGTGGTGGTCGGCGGCGGGGCTCCCGACCGAGCGGGCGTTCAACACCAACGCGCACGCCCAGCTCCTCAACCGCTGGTTCGTGAACGCCGGCGGCACCCTGGGCCAGCTCGGCACCACCTGGTGCGACCGCTGCGCCCGCGGCGGGCCCGCGGTCCGCCAGGATCCGTACATCTCGGCCTGGACGGCCATCCAGGGGGACGACCGCCACAAGGCGTACCCCGTCCTCTCAGCCAACTACTTCGAGAGCAGCGCGGGCCGGAACCACTCCCTGGACCTGTCGCCGCAGCTGGTCATCAACGCGTCGACCCGCTTCACCGCGACGATCGGCGCCGACTGGACCGGCTACGTCCGGGACGACCAGTACTATTCCGACTCGACCTACGGCGGCGCCACCCACTACATCTTTGCCCACCTCGACCAGCAGACCCTGTCACTCACGGCGGACCTCGGCTACACCGTGACCCCGGATCTCTCGGTCCAGTGGCACCTGCAGCCCTTCGTGAGCCGGGGGACGTACTCCAACGTCCGCGAACTCAACGACCCCGGCGCCGCCGCGTTCGACGGACGCTACAAGCCATACCCCCTGGCCTACGACCCGGGCGGCGTCGACTCGAAGCAGCTGGCCTCGAACTTCGTGGTGCGGTGGGAGTATCGGCCCGGCTCGACGCTCTTCGTGGTGTGGACCCAGGGCCGGGACGACTTCCAGCCGGTGGCGGGACCCAACGGCCTGGGCGGCGACCTCCGGGGGCTCTTCGACCTCCACCCGGTCAATACGTTCCTGGTGAAGGTGTCGTACTGGTTCAACAGGTGAAAGCTATCGGCTATCAGCTGACAGCTAGCAGTCAACGACCATCGACCAACGACTAACGACTTTCGTACACGGTTCGTGGTCGCGGCATTCCGCTCCTGACGGTACAAAATCGGTGACGGTGTTCAGGCCCGCTTCGCCTAGGCTGTGCGGGCATGGACCTCGTGACCGCGCTCGTTGCCGTCAATTCCCTGGCCGACCTTCCCGCGGTCGTCGCCGCGCTCGGGCACGAGCCGATCTGGGAGGAGATCCCGGCCGAGACCTGGCTGACCGGCGCGGCGTGGCACCGAAGCATCGAGCGGGCGGCGGTCGTGGGCCGGGTGGGGCGCTGGCCGTGGTATGCCGTCGCGGCCGCCGCGCCGGCCACGGCCGCAGTACGGGTCGGGCAGTGGCTCGGTCGCCGCGGGCACCAGGGTGGGGTGATCGCGCTCGACGCATCGGGGCGAGCGCTGACGTTCTCGGTCTCCGTCGACCCCGCGCCATCCCTGCACGTTCCCCTCGACGCGCCCGACCGATTCGCCCTTTCGACGCTCCGGCGGGCGGCGGGGTCGCCGCGCCCGGGGCCGCTCGAGCAGACCCATCACGTGGCCGACGCGCTTGCCAACCGCCGGGTCGACCACGCGTTCTTCGCCGCGTTCCGCCTCGGGCGCGACCGGCTGGCCGCGTCGCTGCTGGGACCTGGCGCCGCCGACCGCGAGTCACTGGCGCTGTTGCAGCTGACCCGCATCCTGTTCCTCTATTTCGTCCAGGCCAAGGGGTGGCTGGACGGACGGAATGACTTCCTCGCCCGCTCGCTCGACGAATGCCTGCGACACGGGCGCCACCCCCAGCGCGACCTGCTCCACCCACTCTTCTTCGGCACGCTCAACCGCCCGGTCGCCCGGCGCAACCGGTCGACGCTGCGCTTCGGCCGCATACCGTTCCTCAATGGCGGGCTCTTCGAGCCGCACCCGCTGGAGCGACGCGTCCGGGCGGCAGCGCCCACGGCGGTCTGGCGGCAGGTGTTCGACGAGCTCTTCGAGCGCTTCCATTTCACCGTGGCCGAAGGCGACACGGTCGGCATCGCGCCGGACATGCTCGGCCGGGTGTTCGAGGGCCTGATGTCGCCCGACGCCCGCCGCCTGACCGGGACGTTCTACACGCCGCCCACACTCGTGTCGCGAATGGTCGATGCCGGCCTCGCCGCCCTCCTCCAGGCGCGGCTGGCGATCCCCGCCGACCGGGCGTTCGAACTCCTGGCAGATCCGGACCCCGCGGTGCGGCCGCTCCTGGCTGCGATCACCGTCCTCGACCCCGCCGCGGGCTCCGGCGCATTCCTCCTGGGTGCCCTCGAACGGCTGAGCGGGGCGGCGGTGCGCGACGGGCGGAGCGACAGCGCCGCGCGCTCACTCACGTTGGCCCGTCGGGCGGTGCTTCGGAGGAACCTCTTCGGCGTGGACCTGAGCGCGACCGCGGTGCGCCTGGCCGAACTCCGTCTCTGGCTTGCCGTCGTACGCGATGACCCGGCCGGGCCGGGTGACGAAGTGGAGCCGCTCCCCAACCTCGACTGCACCATCCGCCAGGGCGATTCGCTCCGCGACCCCCTCCCCTGCCGCGCGATCGCCGCGTTCGACGCCGAGCCGCTGGCGAAGGCGCGCGCCGCGGCCATCGACGCCAACGGCCCCGACAAGCGCCCGGCGACCGACCGCCTGCGCGCCGAGGAGCGGCGCGCCGCATGCGCCACGCTCTCCGCCCTCGAACGCGAGCTCGACCACGGCATCGCGGAATGCCTGTCCGACGCGCGTGCGCCCACCCTCTTCGATCGGCACCGAGGACTCGATCGCGAGCTGCGTGGCCGGATCGCCGTGCTGCGGAGCGACCGGGCGACGACCAGGGGCGCCTTGCGCCGGCTGCGGCGGGACGGCGAGATGCCCTGGTTCCACTATCACGCGCACTTCGGCGACGTGTTCGCCCACGGAGGGTTCGACCTGATCGTCGGCAACCCACCGTGGGTGCGGTCGGAGGCGATCCCGCCACGTATCCGCCGGGAGCTGGTGCGCCGCTACCGCTGGTGGGGCGCTGCCGGCGGTGCCGGGTACTCGCACCCGGCGGACTTGTCGATCGCGTTCGTCGAGCGCGCGCTGGAGCTCGCCGCACCCGGCGGCGCCGTCAGCTTCCTCGTCCCCGCCAAATTGGCCACCGCCGACTACGCCACGCGGGCCAGGGCGGCGCTCGCCGCGCAGCATAACGTGCGGGTCGTGTCCGATCTTTCCGCCGACCCGGATGCGTCCTTCGGCGCCACGGTGTACCCGCTCGCGTTGGTGGTCACCAAGGAGCCGCCGAGGCCCGAAGACCGGACCCGGGTGTCACTCGCGCCCGACGGCGCCACCGTGCCTCGCTCGTCCCTCGGAAGCGGCGGCCCGTGGGTGATGGCCGACCCGAGCGCGGGATCGATCCGGGCGGCGTTGCGCGAGCGCTATCCAGTACTCGCTGACGCCGCGCCGCCGCAACTCGGCGTCAAGACCGGAGAGAACCGCGCGTTCATCGACCCGCCTGACTGGATCGACACCAGCTTCGTGCGCGTGGCCCTGCGCGGGAGGGAGGTCGGGCCATTCATGATCCGGCCCAGGCACCGGCTGCTCTGGACCCACGGCGCCGACGGCCGACCGGCACCGGTGCTGCCGCCCGATGTGCTGGCACACCTCGCCCCGTGGCGAGAACGGCTGGAGCAGCGCGCCGACCACCAGGCGGGCCCCTGGTGGCAGCTGTTCCGGGTGGGGCCCGCCTTCGCGAGGCACCGGGTGGTGTGGCCGGACCTTTCGCGCCGCCTCACTGCGTGCGCGCTGACCGGACGTCCCGAGGTCATCCCCCTCAACAGTTGTTACGTGGCCAGGATGCCTTCGGCGCCGCAGGCGCACGCCCTCGCCGCCTGGCTCAACGCCGCCCCGCTCCGGGCGCTGGCGCGGCTCGGCGCGGACCCGGCCATGAGTGGATACGCGAGGTTCAACGCCCGCAGCGTCGGCCAGCTCCCGTGGCCCGAAGCGGCGGCGACCGACCAGGCACTGACCACATTCGGGGAGCGGGGATCGAACCGTGAAGACGACACGGAGGCGCTTGACGGCCGCGCGGCCGACCTCCTTGAGCTCGATGCGCGGGACCGACGGGCGCTCGTGGCCGGTCACGCCCACCATCGTCGCTGAAGCGCTGGTGGCGGTGGTCGACCCACTCGCCCTGTGGCTTCGGCCTGGGCCCGCGGGCTCCCCAGCATCCGTGGCGAGCGCTATCGCGCATTCCGCAGTGGTCCTGCCGGCCACGGATCCAGCACCTCATTGGCTCCGGCCCGAGCAGCGGGTCGCGTTCGCGACGCTGCTCTCGATCATCCGCCAGCACCGCGGCGCGCTGCTGGCCGACGCGCCGGGGACCGGGAAGACCTTCACGGCCCTCGCTGTCGCGGGCACCTACCCCCGCGGGGCCGTCGCTGCGCTGGTGCCGGCCACCCTCAGGCGGCAATGGAACACCCGGGCGGCGACGCTCGGCGTGGTCCTCGAGATCATCAGCCACGAGGAGGTGAGCCGCGGGCGCCGTCCCGTCGGATCTGCACGGCTGGTGATCGTCGACGAGAGCCACCGATTCCGGAATCCCGGCACCAGGCGCTACCGGACCCTCGCGCCGTGGATGATGGGACGGGACGCGCTCTTCCTCACCGCCACGCCGATCGTGAACGACCCGGTCGACCTGGCCCACCAGCTCCTCCTGGCGGTGCGCCACGATGCG
>DASYXP010000299.1:0-5455 GCA_035934835.1 Gemmatimonadales bacterium
CGGGTAGCCCGCCTGGTAGATCCACTCGTCGAAGAACCAGTCGAGGTTCTCGCCGGTGGCGTCGAGCACCGCCTGGCGGAGGTCGTCGGTGACGGCGTTGTCGTAGGCGTTCCGCGTCAGGTAGCGGTGCAGCGACGCCCAGAAGCGCTCCGGCCCGAGGTAGCCCTTCAGCATCTCGAGGACGAGCGCGCCCTTGGGGTAGATGTTGTTCGACCCCTGCGCCGCGAGCGGCATCCGCTTGCGGTGGTCGATGGCCATGAACTGCCGGTACTCATCGGCGTAGTAGTCCTGCTCCGCGTGGGCGCCGAGCCTGGTGCCCCAGTACTGGCCGGGCATGAACTCGGCAAAGCCCTCGTTGAGCCAGGTGTTGGCCCAGTTCTCCGTCGTCACCAGGTCGCCGAACCACTGGTGGGCCAGTTCGTGCGGGATCAGGATGTACTGGTACCAGGGGCGGTCGGCGTAGGCCCTGGCGTCGGGGAGCCAGTCGACGAGCGTCGTGGCGCTCACGTTCTCCATCCCGCCGAAGAAGTCGGCCACGGTGGTCTGGGCGTACTTCTGCCACGGATAGGCCACCCCGGTCAGGCGCGAATAGGTGTCGATCATGTCGGGGGTCACCCGGAAGAGCGGCCGCGCCAGCGCGCTGTCCTCGGGGTACACGTAGTAGTCGACCGGGATGCCGTGCCACTGGTCGTGGATCCGGACCAGGGGCGCCACCACAAGCGATACGAGGTAGGTCGAGGCCGGGCGATCCTCCGACCACTTGACCGTGCGGACGCCGCGCGCGGCGACGTTGGACACGAGCCGGCCATTGGAGACCGCCATGTCCCTGGCCGGCACGACGGCCGTCAGGGTCCACGTCGCCTTGTCATTCGGGAAATCGTACGTCGGGAACCAGAAGTGGTTGTTCATGTCCTCGCCCTGGCTCCAGATCTGGTCGGGGCGGTGGGGGCGGCCTTCGCCCTTGAGGAACGTGAGCCCCCGCCCGTTGGAGATCCGCGCGTCGTACGTCACCGAGAACCGCACCGTGTCGCCGAAGTCGGCCGCGTGGGAGAGGTGCACCACCAGGGTGTCGCCGTGCCGGCTGAAGTCGAGCTTGCCGGCGGCGCCGCGCACCTGCGACACGTGGATCAGCGCGCCGGCGTCGAGCACCACCGAGTCCATCGCCGGCCGGAGCGCCACGAGCGTGGTGGCCACCCGTCCCTTGAACCCCAGCGAGTCCCAGTCGAAGTCCCGCACCTCGATGTCCTGGTGGACCAGGTCATAGTCGTGCGAGCGGGTGTAATGGTCGTTGAGGATCCGCTCGGCGTTGCTCTGGGCGGAGAGGGTCACCGGGAGGAACGCGAGGACGAGAACGGCGAGGAGTCTGCGCATTGGGCCCATCGGGGGAGGGGGGGACTGACAACGGACAACGGACAACGGACAACTGAGAGCTGATAGCTGATAGCTGATAGCCGAAATTAACGCCTACAACCCCAGCTGGGCCACCGGCGCAAAGCTCACCCGGTGGTGCCGGGTCGGTCCCCGCGCACGGAGGGCCGCCAGGTGCTGGGCGGTGCCGTAGCCGGCGTTGGTCTCCCAGCCGTAGCCGGGGTGCCGAGCGGCGAGGCGGACCATCAGCCGGTCGCGGAGCGTCTTGGCGACGATCCCCGCGGCGGCGATGCTGACGCAGTGCGCGTCGCCGTCGACCAGCGCCTGGTGGGGATAGCCGATCTCAGGGAGGGGGAGGCCGTCGAGGAGGAGCAGGCAATCCGCGGCGCCCAGGGCCCGCTGCAGGCGGGTGACGGCTCGGCGCATGGCGAGGGCCGTGGCGCGGCGGATGTTCCAGCGGTCGATCTCGGCGGTGGACGCCGCGCCGAGGGCGATGGCGAGCGCGGCGGCCCGGATGGCGGGGGTCAGCGCGTCGCGGCGCGCGGCGGAGAGGGTCTTCGAATCGCGCACGCCGTCCGGCGGCGCAGCGCCGGCCGCAAAGACGACGGCCGCGGCCACCACTGGACCAGCCAGGGGGCCACGGCCGACCTCGTCGACGCCGACCAGCAACTTCCCCGCCGCCCACGCCGCGCGCTCGCGCTCGAGGGTGGGCCGCAGGGCGGGCACGGTCAGCCCTCGCGCTTCTCCCGGATGCGTGCCGCCTTGCCGCTCACCGCGCGGAGGTAGTAGAGCTTGGCGCGGCGCACGCGGCCCTTGCGGACCAGCTCGATGCTCGCGATCGTCGGCGCGTGCAGCGGGAAAATGCGCTCGACGCCCACGCCGGCGGACACCTTCCGCACGGTGAACGACTCGCTGATCCCGCCGCCCCGCTTCGCGATGCAGAGGCCCTCGAACGCCTGCAGCCGCTCCTTGTCGCCTTCGCGGACGCGCACCATCACCTTGACCGTGTCGCCGGCGTCGAACGCCGGGTGGTCCGCACGCAGGCCTTCGCGCGCCACTGTCGCCAGTTTCTCCATTGTCCTGTCCTCTGCGCCGTCCGTGGGCGCTGCCGGTCGCCCCGGGGGGCGGTTCACGTGTCCTCGTCGTACGCGGCCCAGAGATCGGGCCGCCGTTCCTGCGTCAGTCGTTCCGCCTCCCGCGCGCGCCACGCAGCGATGGCCGCGTGGTCGCCCGAGAGGAGCACCTCGGGCACTCGGTAGCCCCGGTACTCCGGGGGCCGGGTGTCGCTCGGCGGGCTCAGCAGCCCGGCGTAATGCGAATCGGAGCTGGCCGATTCGTGGTCGCCGAGGGCGCCGGGGAGGAGCCGCACCACGGCGTCGATGAGGCAGAGCGCCGCCGGCTCGCCGCCGGTGAGGACGAAGTCGCCCACCGACACTTCCTCGGTGGCCAGGTGCGCCGCCACCCGCTCGTCCACGTCCTTGTAATGCCCGCAGAGCAGGGTGAGCTCACTGCCCAGCGAATACCGCACCGCGTCGTTGTGCCCGAACCGTCGGCCCCGGGCCGAGAGGAGCACGATCGGCCCCGAGGGCCGGAACGACTCCACCGCCTCGAAGAAGGGCTCCGGCTTGAGCACCATCCCCGCCCCACCGCCGTACGGCGCATCGTCCACCGTGTGATGCCGGTCGTGGGTGAAGTCCCGCAGCTGCACCAGCCGGTACCCCACCTTCCCCGCCGCCGCCGCCCGCCCCGGGATGCTCGCCGAGAGCCAGGGCCCGAAGGCCTCCGGGAAGAGCGTCACCACGTTGACCTGCAGCATCACTCCACCAGCCCGTCCGGGACCACCACCGACAGCCGCCGCTCGGCGCGGTCCACCGCCGTGACGAACTCCTTGCGGAACGGCAGCAGGAACTCGCGCTTCGGCCCCTGCACCTCGATCATCAGCCCCTGCGGCAGCTCGTAGACGCCGCTCACCAGCCCCACCGGCTGTCCGTCCGCATCCCGTACGCTGAATCCGGCCAGCTCGTGCAGGTAGACCTCGCCCTCGGCCGGCGGCGCCAGCTCCTCCACCAGCGCGGCGAGGAACTGCCCCCGCCACTGATCCAGCGCCACCCGGTCCTCCACGTCGCGGAACTTGAGCAGCCACTCGCGGTGGTAGCCCTTGGCCCGCTCCACCTGGACCTCGCCCAGCACCGCCCCGCCCAGGTCCCAGCGCTCCAGCCGGCGTCCGGCGGCGAAGACCTCCTCCGGCCGGTCGGTGAGCGGGAACACCGTGTACTCGCCCTTCAGGCCGTGCGGCTTGCGGAGCCGCCCCACCACCAGGTGGCGCGACCCGCCCGCCACGTCAGGCCGAGGCGACGGCGACGCCGGCGGCCTTGAGCAGCGCCGCCACGGTGTCGCTCGGCGTGGCGCCCTTGGCGAGCCACGCCTTCGCCTGCTCGACGTTGACCTTCACCTTCTCCGCGGCGGTCTTCGCCTTCGGGTTGTACTCGCCGAGCGTGGCGATGAACCGGCCATCGCGCGCCTTTTCCTTCTCGGCCACCACGATGCGGTAGAGCGGCACGCCCTTGCGGCCGACCCGGCGGAGACGAATCCTCGTTGCCATTCCCTGCTCCTCTGCGTGAGACCTCAGGCGGGGGATCGAGGCCCGAAGGGCATCCTGGCCCCGGGCTTTCCCGCCGACTTCATGAACTTCTTCATCTGGCCGAACTGCGCCAGCAACTGGTTCACTTCCTGCACCGGCCGGCCCGACCCCCTGGCGATCCGGAGCCGGCGCGACCCGTTGATGAGGTCCGGGTCGGTGCGCTCCTTCGGCGTCATCGAGAGCACGATGGCCTCGACGTGCTTGAGCTTCTTCTCGTCCAGGTTGGCCTTGGAGAGCGCCTGGGCGTTGACGCCCGGCAGCATCCCCAGCACACCCTTGAGCGGACCCAGCGCCTGCATCTGCTTCATGGCGCCCAGGAAATCCTGGAGGTCCATCCCCTTCTTCGACACCGCCTTCTTGGCCAGGCGCTCGGCCTCGGCCTGGTCGACGACCCCCTGCGCCTTTTCCACCAGCGTCAGGATATCGCCCTGCTGCAGGATCCGGCCGGCCATCCGCTCGGGATGGAACGGCTCGAGGGCGTCGAGTCCCTCGCCGGTGCCGACGTACTTGATCGGCGCCCTGGTGACCCCGTAGATGGAGAGCGCCGCGCCGCCGCGGGCATCGCCGTCCATTTTCGTGAGCACCACGCCCGTCACGCCGAGGGCATCATGGAAGCCGCGCGCGATGCGCAC
This sequence comes from Gemmatimonadales bacterium, assembly GCA_035934835.1. GTDB lineage: Bacteria > Gemmatimonadota > Gemmatimonadetes > Gemmatimonadales > GWC2-71-9 > CAMLHU01. The sequence continues at coordinate 4,642 of DASYXP010000299.1, forward strand.
CGCGTCCTGGCCCGTCATCCCGTCGGCCACGAGGAGGATCTCGTGGGGCTTCACTGCGTCCTTCAGGCGGCGGAGCTCGTCCATCAGCTCGTCGTCCACCTGCAGCCGGCCGGCGGTGTCCACCAGGACGGTGCGGGCCCGCGCCCTCCCCGCCGCCTCGATGCCGCGCCGCACGATGCCCACCACATCGGTGACACCGGGCTCCGCGTGCACCCCCACCTGCACCTGCCGCCCCAGCGTTTCCAGCTGTTCCACCGCGGCGGGACGGTAGACGTCCGCGGCCACGAGGAACGGCGCCTTCTGCTCGAGCTTGAGCCGCTTGGCGAGCTTCCCCGCCGTAGTCGTCTTGCCCGATCCCTGCAGCCCCACGACCAGGACCACCGTCGGAGGCACCGATGCGAAGGCGAGCGGTGCCTGCCGCTCGCCGAGAAGCGCCACCAGCTCGTCGTGGACGATCTTGACGATCTGCTGCCCGGGGCGGACGCTCTTGAGCGCCACCACCCCGACGGCCTTCTCCTGTACCCGCTCAAGGAACTCCCGCGTGAGCTCGAAGCTCACGTCCGCCTCCAGCAACACCCGGCGGACCTCGCGGAGACCCTCGCGGACGGCCTCTTCGGTCAGGACCCCGCGCCCCGTCAATTTCTGGAGCGTGGCGGTCAGTTTTCCGGAGAGCTCATCGAACATAAGCCTTGAAGTATAGCGGGGTTACGTGATAGGAGCAACGGTGCGAGGGCTTAGGGCTTAGGGCTTAGGGCTTGGGGCTTGGGGCTTGGGCGACTGGTAGGTGCTGCCACCCGGGCCAGCCGGTCGGGGC
>DASYXP010000300.1:0-6170 GCA_035934835.1 Gemmatimonadales bacterium
GCGCCGGAGCGCGAGCCGTACCGGCTGTTCGTCCTCCACCAGCAGCACCCGGGACCGGCCGTGGTCGGTGGGGAGCGACGCGTCGGCGCCGGCGCCGGCCACGAGGCGCAGCGGCGCCGGCGACCCGCGGACGCCGCGCGGCAGGGTCACGACGAATCGCGCGCCGCCGTCGCGCGCGTTCTCGGCCCGGATGGTGCCGCCGTGGTGCTCCACGATGCCGAGCGACACCGAGAGCCCGAGTCCGGTGCCCTCGCCCGGCGCCTTGGTGGTGAAGAAGGGCTCGTACAGGCGGGGGAACACGTCGGGCGGGATGCCGGGGCCGGTGTCGCTGACGACGATCTCGAGCGCGTCGAAATGACCGGCACGGGCGCCCAGGACCACCTTCCCGCCGCGGCCGGCGGCGTGGGCGGCGTTCGAGATGAGGTTGGTCACCACCTGCTCGAGGCCGGCGGCATCGACCTCGATGGTGGGCAGGTCGGCCGGGATGTCGGTGTGGAGCACCGCGCCGTGGCGGGCGAGTTCCGGCGCGACGCCGCGCACCACCCGCTCGAGGAGCGGTCCGGGCGCCAGGGATTCGCGCCGCTCCTCCCGCCTTCCGACGAACGCGAGAAGGTCGCGCACGATGGTGCGCGAGCGCTGGGCCTGCTCCCGGATGGCCTCGAGCCCTTCCCGGTCGCCCGCTGGCCGGTGGTCGTGGAGCAGCGACTCGCTGAAGGTGAGGATCGCGGCGAGGGGGTTGTTGAGCTCGTGCGCCACGCCGGACACGAGGCGCCCGACCGCCTCCATCTTCTGCGAGTGGGCCAGCCGCTCGCGCAGCGTCTCCCGCTCCCGCTCATACTGGCGGCGCTGGGTGATGTCGCCGATGACCAGGATCCAGCCCTCGCCCCCCGGCGTGTCGAGCGACGCCACCGACAGTTCCAGCGGGAAGTCGGGCATCCCCACCCGGCGCCCGGAGAGCTGGAACCGGGGCACGACGAGCCGGTCGGAGAAGGGCGCCGTGCCGGCCGCGGTGCGGAGCATCGGCGGCGTGACGTCGGGGATGAGCTCGTTGATGCGGCGTCCGGTCAGCTGCGCCAGCCCGTAGCCGAACATCTGTTCCGCCGCGGGGTTGGCGAGGGTGATCCTCGTCTCGCCGTCGAGCGTGACGATGGCATCGCGCGCGGAGCTGATGATCCCCGCCAGGCGACGCTCCGAGGCCGCGACATCCCGCTGGTGCGCGGCGCGCGCCTCGCTCGCCTCGACCCGCAGGTCCTCCATCAGCACCAGCACCATCCCGTAGCCCAGCAGCAGCATCCCCACCGAGTCGATGAACGGGTTGAGCGTGCCGAGGACGCGGAGCACGTGCGGTTCGATGCCGTGGGAGATCGCGCCGATGGCGCGGGCGTAGTCGATCCCGTACGCCGCCCAGAGCGCCGCCAGCGTGGCGAGGAGCCCGCCGGTCAGCCGCGGCCCGAGCGACGAGAGGCGCTCGCAGCGCCCGAGCAGCGCCCAGGCGCCGATGGCGAACAGCGGCACAAGGACCACCGCCTGCCAGATCAGCTGAAATTCGAACCGGGGCGACGCGATGACCGAGACCGCGGCGTAGGTCCCCAGCCCGATCGCCGCCCACGTCACCGGCAGCTCGCGCCCCGGCCTGCGCACGCGCAGCGCTCCCTCGACGATGAGCGCGATGCCCCAGACCTTGCCCAGCTGATAGAGGAGGTAGAGGAGCCGGACGGAGGGCTGCCCTTCGAAGGCGAACGTGGCCTCCGGGAGCGCCGCGATGACGTCGAACCGGATGAAGAGTGCCAGGAACGCCACCGCGAGGAACATCCACGAGCGGGTCCACGCGACGAAATACCGCCGGCCCGGCGCCTGCCGGCCCAGCACCACGAACAGCAGGCCGAGGAGGATCGCCGCCGACAGCTGGATGGCGAGCCCCACCCGCGTCAGCGGATTGACGGCCTCGGTCAGCCCCATCGGCTCAACGCTCCACCGGAAGGCCGGAGGCGGTCCACGCCGTGATCCCGCCGGCCAGGTTGAGCACGTTCGGCACGCCCCGCGCCAGTAGCACGCTCGCCGCCACGGCCGAGCGCCCGCCGGTCTGGCACTGCAGCACCAGCGGCCGGTCGCGCGGCAGCTCGTCCAGACGGTCGGCCAGCTCCTCCACCGGGATGTGCCGGGCGCCCCGGATGTGGCCCGCCTCCCACTCGGCCCCACTGCGAACGTCGACGATCAGGGCGCCCGCCGGCAGCGCCGAGACCGACGCCTGGGCGATGCCGTGCGGACGCCCACCCGCTGCGGACCAACGCGCCAGCGACGCGGCGGGCCACCACCCCGCGACCCGGTCGAGCCCGATCGACGCGAGCGCCGTGCGCACCGCCGTGAGCTCGGCGCCGTCCGGCCCGGGGAGGATCAGCGCGAGGTCGCGATCGTAGGAAAGGAACGTGCCCGCCCGCCCGGTGAACGAGCGGTTCCACGGGATGTTGATGGAGCCCGGCACGTGGCCGGCCGCGAAGTCGGCGGTCGGGCGCAGGTCGACGCGCACCCGCGCGTCACTCGCGGCGATCTCGGCATCGGGAAGGCGGGGCGGCAGGGCGCCCTGCGGCAGCGGCGGCGGCCCATCCCGGTTGAGGCGCTTCATCGTCGCGAAGTAGCGCGGGGGCTCCACCTGTCCGGCCAGGACGTTCCGGACGAAGGTCGCCTCGTCGGGCGCCTGGAACGCCCAGTTGACCCGCTTCTCATAGCCCACCGTCGACTGGGGCACGGCGCTCATCCCCTTGCCGCACGCGGATCCGGCGCCGTGGCCGGGCCAGAGCTGGAGGTGGTCCGGGAGCGCGCGGAACCGCTCGAGGCTCCGCCAGAGGGTCCGCGCGGCCGAGTCGGCGGAACCGGCCACCTTGGCCGCCTTCTCCAGGAGGTCGGGCCGGCCGACGTCGCCGCAGAAGACGAAGTCGCCCGAGAGGATGCCCATCGGGTCATCCGACGCCGCCGTGTCGGTGACGATGAAGCTCAGGTGCTCCGGGGTGTGCCCCGGCGTGTGCACGGCGCGGAAGGCGATGTTGCCGACCTTGAACGTGTCGCCGTCCCGGAGGAGGCGGGCCTTGTCGCCGGCGGCAAAGCCGTACTTCCAGCCGGCGTCGCCGCAGTCGGACAGGAGGAGCTGGGCGCCGGCGCGGCGGGCCAGCTCGCGTGCGCCGGAGAGGAAGTCGGCGTGGATGTGGGTCTCGGTGACCGCGGTGACCCGGAGCCCCGCCCGCTCGGCGGCCGCGAAGTACTGGTCGAGGTCGCGGTTGGGGTCCACCACGATCGCCTCGCCGGTGGCGGCGCAGCCGATCAGGTAGCTCGCCTGGGCGAGCGGTTCGTCGTAGAGGCGCTGGAAGATCATGGGGGCCAATATACCGTCCGCCCGGGGCCCGGTCACGGCAGCGCGGGCGGCGCCCCGGAACTATATTACCAGATAGTTGAATACACGGGAGGAACGGGGATGATCGAGCTGTCCGATGGCACCGCCGGCATCATCGCCGACCGGTTCCGGGTGCTGGCCGAGCCGATGCGGCTCAGGCTGCTCAACGTGCTGCGCCGCGGGGAGCTGGGTGTGGGGGCGCTGGCCGAGCGGGTGGAGGCCGGCCAGGCCAACGTATCGAAGCACCTGCAGGTGCTCTACCAGGCCGGGTTCGTCGACCGGCGGAAGGAGGGCACGACGGCGCTCTACCGGATCGCCGACCCGACGGTGTTCGAGCTGTGCAGCACCATCTGCGGCGCGGTGGAGCAGGACCTCAAGCGCCGGGAGCGCACCCTCCGCCGGCACGCCTAGGGCGTCATCGCGCCCCGGCGCGGGGCCGGCAGCCGAGGACGCCGAACCGCCCCAGCACCCGCTCGAGCGGGCAGCAGCCGGTGATGCTCGACTGCAGCAGGTTGACGCCCACGAATGCGGTGAAGAGGAGCCACGCCGGCGACACCCACCACCCGAGCCCCAGCGACACCAGGATGAATGCGCCGGCGAAGCGCCGGATCACGTTCTCATTGCACACCGTACGTCCCCCTCGTTCAGAAGTAGTCCTCGACCGGGAGCACCGCCACGTGGAGGCGCTCGCCGGTCGCGAGCTGTTCGGTCTGGCGGCGGAGCATCGGCGTGAGCCGGGCCGCCACCGCCTCGTCGGCGAGCACGTAGAACACCGTCACGTCGCCGGGCCAGGCGCGGGTCCCTTCCCGCGCGCCGGACTTGCCGTGCCCGTGCGCGCCCGACATCCGGGTGTACCCGCTGACCCCGGCGGAGTCGAGCGCGGCGGCGATGGCGCCAGGGTGTTCCCCGCCGTAGGTGACCAGGAAGAGCCTCATCGGGCCTTCGCCTCCTGCCGGCGCCGGAGCTCCCAGTAGAGGAGCGGCACCAGCACCATGGTGAGGAGCGTCGCCGCCACGGCGCCGCTCATCAGCGCCACGGCGAGCCCCTGGAAGATCGGGTCGAGCACCATCACCAGCCCGCCGACCACCACCGCCGCGGCGGTGAGGGCGATGGGCCGGAACCGCACCGCGCCCGCCTCGATGACCGCCTCCCGGAGCGGGCGGCCCCGGTCCTCGGAGAGCTGGATGAAGTCGACGAGGAGGATCGAGTTCCGGACGATGATCCCCGCGAGCGCGATCATCCCGATCATCGACGTCGCCGTGAAGAACGCGCCGGTCAGGGCGTGGCCCGGGAGGATGCCGATGAGCGTGAGCGGGATCGGCGCCATGATGACGAGCGGCACCGTGAACGACTGGAACCACCCGACCACCAGCACGTAGATCAGCACCAGCACCACCGCGAAGGCGATGCCGAGGTCGCGGAAGACCTCGATGGTCACCTGCCACTCGCCGTCCCACTTGAGCGCGGTCTCGTCGAGGCGGGCCGGCTGGACGGCGTTGTAGCGCCGGATCTCGGCGCCGGCGACGCGCACGGTGTCGAGCGCCCGGTCCATCGCGAGGATGGCGTAGACCGGCGACTCGATCGACCCGGCCACGTCGCCGGTGACGTAGATGACGGGCCGGAGGTCCTTGCGGAACCGCGCCGGCCGGCGCGTGGTGGAGTCGACGGTCACGAAGCGGCCGAGGGGCTGGGGCCCGGAGGCGGTCGCCACTGGCAGGCTCAGGAGCGCGGCGGCGGAGGAGCGGCGGGCGGCGTCGAGCTGCGGCACGATCAGCTCCGGCTCCCGCGCGCCGGGCACGCTCACCACGCCCGCGGGCGCCCCGGAGAGCGCCAGTGCCACCGTCCCCGCCACCTGCTCCACGCTCGCGCCGGCCGCGGCGGCCCGCACCCGGTCGACGTCGAGGCGGAGACGGCGTTCCGGGGCCTCCTCGCTCCAGTCGACGTCCACCACGCCGGGCGTCGACTCGAACACGGCCTTGACCCGCCGGGCCGCGGCGAGCCGGGTGCTGTCGTCGCCTGCGTACACCTCCGCCACCAGCGTCGAGAGCACCGGCGGCCCCGGCGGGATCTCGGCGATCTTGGCACTCGCCCCGTAGCGCCGGGCGATCGAGTCGATGCCCGGCCGCACCGACAGCGCGATGGCGTGGCTCTGCCGGTGGCGATCGCCCTTGCCGACGAGGTTCACCTGCACGTCCGCCACGTTGGCGCCGCGCCGCAGGAAGTAGTGCCGGACCAGGCCGTTGAAGTTGAACGGCGCCGCGGTCCCGGCATACGCCTCGGTGGACCGCACCTCGGGCACCGTGTGGAGGTACTCGGCCACTTCCTGCGCGAGCGCGTTGGTCCGCTCGAGCGAGACGCCCTCGGGCAGGTCGAGCACCACCTGGAACTCCGACTTGTTGTCGAACGGCAGCATCTTGACCTGCACCACCCGGAGCGCCACCAGCCCCATCGACAGCAGCAGCAGCGCCACGACCGCGAGGTACGCGCGCTTCCGCAGGCGGGCATCGTCCATCAACCGGGTCATCCAGCGCCCGTACAGCCGCCCGAAGCGGCTGTCGCCCTCCGGCGCGTCGAAGTGGGGTGCGTCCGCCGGCGCCGCGTGCACGTGCCCGCGGAGCAGGTGGTACGCGAGCCACGGCGTCACCACGAAGGCCACGCCGAGCGACGCGAGCATCGCGGCGGACGCGCCGACGGGGATCGGGCGCATGTACGGGCCCATCATCCCGGACACGAAGGTCATCGGCAGGATCGCCGAGATGACCGTGAACGTGGCCAGGATGGTCGG
>DASYXP010000304.1:0-4564 GCA_035934835.1 Gemmatimonadales bacterium
GTGGCGATGAAGTCGATGGACATAGAAGTAAGAAGTAAGAAGTAAGAAGTGAGAAGTGAGAAGGGCGACCCGCGACCCGCGACCCGCGACCCGCGACCCGCGACCCGCGACCCGCGACCCGCGACCCGCGACCCGCGACCCGCGACCCGCGACCGAAGATGCCCGTGCGGCCAGATTATGCAAGCGGCGACGAGAACCCGAAGACCCGGGCGGCGTTGGCGCCGGTGGCGGCGATCAGCTCGGCGGCCGGCATCCCGCGCACCTGCGCCACTCGCTCCGCCACCTGGCGCACGAACGCCGGCTCGTTCCGCTTGCCGCGGTGCGGCACCGGCGCCAGGTACGGCGCGTCGGTCTCGACCAGGAGCCGGTCGAGCGGCACCATCCGGATGAGGTCATCCCCGGACCAGTTCTTGAACGTCACCATCCCGCTGAAGGACGCCAGCGCCCCCAGGGCGAGCGCGCCCTCGAGAAGACCGGCGCCGCTCGAATAGGAATGGAGGATGACCCGGGCGCCCGGCATCCCGCGCAGCACCGCCAGCACGTCGGCGTCGGCCTCGCGGGCGTGGATCACCGCCGGGAAGCCAAGCTCCAGCGCGAGCGCAAGCTGGGCCTCGAAGGCGCGCCGCTGGACGTCCCGGGGCGAGTGGTCGTAGTGATAATCGAGCCCGATCTCGCCGAGCGCCACCGCGGCCGGATGCCCGAGCGCCGAGCGGAGCCATCGCGCCCGGTCGGCGTCCCACTCGGAGGCGTCGTGCGGGTGGGTGCCGGTGGCGACGGAGACCATCGGATCCGCCTCGGCCAGGCGAAAGGCCGCCTCCGCGGCGGCGGGGGACTCGCCGACGACGACCACCCGCTGCACCCCCGCCTCGCGAGCGCGGCGGAGGACGTCGGGCCGGTCCGCCGCGAACGCCTCCGCCGCCAGGTGGCAGTGGGTGTCGACCAGCACTCAGGCCTTCTGTGGGAGCGCCACCGACCGGGCCCCCTTCACGTCCTCGCCGGGCCAGCGCCGCTCGATGTACATCAGGATCGGCGAAGCGATGAAGATCGACGAGAAGGTGCCCGTGAAGACGCCGAAGAACATCACCAGCGAGAAGGGCCGGATGACCTCGCCGCCGAAGATGGCGAGCGAGAGGAGCGTGGCGAGCACGGTGCCGTGGGTCAGCACGCTCCGCGGCAGCGTCTCGTTGATCGACAGGTTCAGCACCTGGTAGAGGTCGCTCCGCTTGTACTTGTGCATGTTCTCGCGGACGCGGTCGAAGATGATGATGGTGTCGTTGAGCGAGTACCCGACCATCGACAGCACCGCCGCCACCACCACCAGGCTCACCTCCATGTGCAGGATGGAGATGAACGCGATCGTGGCCACGATGTCATGGGCGGTGGCGAGCACCGCGGCCACGCCGAAGCGCCATTCGAAGCGGATGGCAAGGTAGAGCAGCACCACGAAGAACGAGAGGAAGATGAGCCAGAGCGCCTGGCTCCGGAGCTCGGCGCCGACCTTCGGCCCGATGGCGTAGGTGTGCTCGATCTTGTAGTGCCCGGCGCCGAGCGACTGGTCGAGGCCGACGTTGGCCGCCTGGAGGGTCAGCTGGGTGTTGTTGGCGTCGACGGCGGAGCCGGTCTCGCCGACGCGGGCGCGGATGGTGAACTCCGTGCCGGTGGTGCCGAAGGCCTGGAGCTCCGGCGCGTCCATCCCCGCCTTCTCGAGCGCGGCCCGGACCGGCCCGAACTGGACCGGCTTCTCGGTGCCGACCTGGATCAGCGTGCCGCCGGTGAACTCGACGCTGTAATTGAGCCCCCGCGCCGCCAGGAGGACGATGCCCGGCAGGATGATGGCGCCCGTGATGCTCCAGGCCCACCGCTCGACCGAGATGAAGTTGTACTTGGCGTGATGGAAGAATCGCATGGGTCAGATGCTCAGCTCGGAGAGGTTCGGCCGGCGGTCCAGCCAGATCATGTAGAACGTGCGGACCACGAAGATCGACGTGACCATCGACGCCGCGATGCCGAGCGTCAGGGTCACCGCGAAGCCCTTGACCGGGCCGGTGCCGAACTGGAAGAGGAAGAGTGCGGTGAGCACGGTGGTCACGTTGGAGTCGATGATCGCGGCCATCGCGTGCTTGAAGCCCTCGTCGATCGAGAGCCGGACAGTCTTGCCGCGGTCGAGCTCCTCGCGGATGCGCTCGAAGATCAGCACGTTGGCGTCGACCGCGATGCCGATCGAGAGCACCAGGCCGGCCAGGCCCGGGAGGCTCAGCGTGGCCCCCACGAGCGCCAGGCCGCCGATGGCAAACAGGATGTAGAGCATCAGGCCGCCCACCGCCAGGAGCCCGCTCAGCCGGTAGTAGCCGATCATGATGAGCACCACGAGCGCGGTGCCGATGACGCCGGCCAGGATGCCGTCGTGGATCGAGTCCTTGCCGAGGCTGGCCCCCACCTGCTGCTGCTCCACGATCCGGAGCGGCACCGGCAGCGCGCCGGCCTTGAGCGTCAGCGCCAGGTCGCGCGCTTCCTGGATGGTCTTGTTGCCGAGGGTGATCTGGCCCCGGCGGTCGATGCGGCTGTTGATGACCGGCGGCCGGCCCTGCACCCGGTTGTCGAGGAGGATGGCCATGTAGTCGCCCACGTGGCGCCCGGTCTCCTGGCCGAACTTCCGGCCGCCGGCGCGGTCGAGCTGGAAGTCGACCACGGCGGCCTGCGTCAGCGGGTCGGTCCCGGCCTGCGCGTCCTCGAGGTTGGACCCGGTCATGATGGCCTTGTCCTGCAGCACATACAGGAACCGGTACGGCGCCACGCCCACGCTGATCGGCGCCGAGAGCCAGCGGAAGGTGAGGCCGCGGGGGAGGAACGCGCTGACCGCCGGGATCGACAGCAGCGAGTCGACCCGGGGGTAGGCGCCTTCGGGCACCATGTACTCGCCGGGCACGGAGAACCCGCCGGTGTTGGCGGGCTGGATCAGCCCCTCGAGGATCCCGCCGGCCACGGCCCCGGTGTCGGCGGCGGTGGAATCGGCGCCCTTCTTCTTGCCGCTGTCGCCGCCCAGCAGGTTCTGCACCGCGTTCTGCTGCGCCGCAGCGGTCGGCGCGCCGGCCGCCGACTTGGCGGTGAGGCCCATCCCGCGGAGCACCCGGTCCATGGCCGGCAGCGCCTTCATCAGCGCGTCGGTCTTGTCGGTGAGCCGGAACTCGAGGAACGCGCTCCGCTCCACGATGGCCTTGGCGCGGTCGGGATCCTTGATCCCCGCCAGCTCGACGACGATGCGGCTGTCGCCCACCTTCTGGATGACCGGCTCGGCCACGCCGAACTCGTCGATCCGCTTGCGGAGCACGGTGAGCGCGAGGTCGATGTCGCGCGAGGGATTGGTGGAGGCCACCTTCGAGGTGTCGAGCTCGAGCCCGAGGTGGATGCCGCCCTGGAGGTCGAGGCCGAGGCTCGGCCGCCAACGCTTGACGGTGTCCTGGTGGACGCTCCCGTCGGGCTGCACCACGTCCTCGACCTGCTTGACGGGCCAGATGGCCCAGATCGAGCAGAGGGCAAGGACGGCGATGACGATCAGTCGGCTGCGGATGGTTGGGAACATCGCTCCGGGACGCGTTAAGGGTGAGTGGCCCTCTGCTCCCCGCGCCCGCCTTCGGCCAGTGCGGCCTCGGCCCGGGTGCGGTCCTGCGACAGCTGCGCCTTCAGCGCGTCGATCGAGCCGAACCGCTCGACGTCACGCAGGCGGCGGACCCATTCCACCTTGATCCACTCGCCGTAGAGGTCGCCCTCGAACCCGAAGAGGTGGACCTCGATGTTCCGCCGCCCGTCCTGGAACGTGGGCCGCGGGCCCTGGTTGAGCATCGCCCCGAAGCGGCCCCGCCGGGTCTCGACCCAGGCGGCGTACACCCCGTCCGGAGGCAGGAGCTTGGCCGGCGGCACGCCCCCCAGGTTGGCGGTGGGGATCCCGATGGTGCGCCCCCGCCCCGCCCCGTGCTCCACCCGGCCCACCACCTGGTAGCGCCGGCCGAGGAGCCGCGCGGCACCGTCGAGGTCGCCGCCGCCCACCGCGCGCCGCACCAGCGTGCTCGACACCGGATGCCCCGCCACCTCCACCGCACCCACCACGTCCACCGCGAAGCCGTATTTCCCGCCCAGCCGCCGCAGGGTCTCGACGTCGCCGCTCCGGCCCCGGCCGAAGCCGTGATCGTGGCCGATGACGAGCTCGCGCACGTCCAGCATCCCGACCAGGATCCGGGCCACGAACTCCTCGGGCGCCATCGCCGCCATCCGGCGGTCGAAGGCCAGCAGGAGGACGTAGTCGAGCGGCGTGAGCGCCAGCGCCTCCTGCCGTTCGCCCCCGGTGGTGAGGAGTGGCGGAGCGAGCTGCGGGTTCACCACCGCGAGCGGATGCGGCTCGAAGGTGACCAGCACGCTCTTCCGCCCCGCCGCCCCGGCCCGCCGGCTGATCTCGTCCAGCACCGCGCGGTGCCCCACGTGGATCCCGTCGAAGGTCCCGACGGTGACCACCGACCCTTCCGGCCCGATCGGCAGCGGCCTCACGCCCCCTCCATCACGACGTCCGGCT
>DASYXP010000314.1:0-6557 GCA_035934835.1 Gemmatimonadales bacterium
CGCGCACCGTCGCGATCAGCTGCTCGCCCGCCGCCTGCTTCAGCTTGCGGCGGAGGTTCCCGACGTGCACGTCCACCACGTTGCTCTCGGGGTCGAAATGCATGTCCCACACCTTCTCGAGCAGCGTCGTCCGGCGCACGACCTCCTCGGGGTGGAGCAGGAAGTACTCGAGCAGCTGGAACTCCTTGGGGGTCACGTCGAGCATGCGTTCGTTGACCGCGGCGGTGTGCTTGAGGCGCTCCATCGTGATGGGGCCGTAGCGGAGCGTCTCCATCCGCTCCGCGCCGCCACGCCGCACCAGGGCGCGCACTCGGGCCAGGAGCTCGTCGAACCGGAACGGCTTGGGGAGGTAGTCGTCGGCGCCCGCGTCGAGGCCCCGGACCACGTCCTCGGTGGCGTCGCGGGAGGTGAGCATCAGGATGGGGGTGTTCCGCCCCTCACGCCGAAGCTCCTGCGCCACCTGGAAACCGTTCTTCTTGGGCATCACCACATCGAGCAGGATCACGTCATAGTCGTAGACGTGCGCCAAGGTCGTGCCCTCCTCGCCGTCAGCGGCGAGGTCGACCACGTGGCCTTCCTCCTTCAACCCCTGCTCGATGAACCCGGCGACCTTCCGGTCGTCCTCCACGACGAGTATTCGCATGGAGTCAATCTGGCCCGTGCTGAATGAATCTTAATGTAAGGATGTATGAAGACAGTTTCACGATTCCTTGGCTGCCGCAGGCAAAGTCAGCCGGAACACCCCGCCGCCAGTGGGTTCCCGCTCGGCGACCAGGTCGCCGCCGAGGAGACGGGCCAGCCGGCGCGACAACGGCAGCCCGAGGCCGATCCCCTTGCCCTCGTTCACGTCGCTGTGGTAGAGGTCGAAGATCTCCTCAAGCCGTTCCTCCGGCACGCCGGGGCCCTGGTCGCGGACGGTGAACTCGATGGTGGGCCCCGGCGCCGTGATGGTGACGGTCACCGTGCTGCCCGCGGGGGTGTGGCGGATCGCGTTGGCCAGCAGGTTGTGCAGGATCTGCTCGAGACGGTGTCCGTCGGTCCAGCACCCCACTGGCGGTGGCGGGGCGATCCGCTCGAGCCGCACCGACTTGGCGTCGGCGGCGGGAGTCACCCGGCCGAACGCGCGCTCGGTGGCCACCACCGCGCCGATGATCTTGAAGTCGGGCCTCAGGCGGTCCTCGTCGAGCCGGCTCAGGTCGAGCAGGTCGTTGATGAGGCTCACGGCCTGGCCCGCCGACTCGAACACCTCGAATGCCGCGCGGGGCACGGTGGTCGGGTCCTTCTTGCGGACGAGCATCTCGGCCCAGCCGTACGTCGCGGCGAGCGCGTTGCGGAGTTCGTGGTTGACCATCGCGAAGAACCGCTCCCGCGTCCGGTGCAGCTGCTGGACCTCCTCGAGCAGGTGGGCGCTCTCGTCGTGGAGCCGGGCATTCTCGACCGCCGCCCCGACCTGGGTGGCGAAGAGCCGCGCGATGTACTCGTCCTCGTCGCTGAACTCCCGGGCGCCGAGCTTCTCGGTGAGGTAGAGGTCGCCGAAGATGCGCCGGCGGCCGAGGATCGGCACGCCGAGGAACGAGTGCATCGGCGGATGCCCGGGTGGAAAGCCGAAGGAATCGGGGTGCTTGGTGAGGTCGGGGAGCCGGACGACCTGCGCCTGCTTGATGACCAGCCCCAGGATCCCGTGTCCCCGCGGCGGAGGGCCGATGGCAGCCTCCTCTTCGGGGGAGAGGCCGATCGTCACGAACCGCTCGAGGAGCCGGTTGTCGGGCCCGAGGACACCCACCGCCGCGTACTTGGCGCCGATGACCTCGACGGCCATTTCGACCACCCGCTGGAGCACCCCGTCGAGGGTCGGGATGGCCGAAAGCGCGAGCCCGGCCGAGACCACCTGTTCCAGTCGTTCCTTGGTCGAAAGGCGGTAGGGGGACATAGGTGCAAGCTAGCCAGCGACTTCCGCGGATGCGACCCGGCGTGACCGTTCGCGGATGATTCACGATTCCTTCACGAGGGGGGGTCGACTTTTAGGCCGTGACCTCCTTCCCACGCTCTTCGGTCCGTCGGATCATCGCTGCCACCGACGGGTCACCCAACGGAGACTACTCCGCCCACGTCGCCCGCGAGATCGCGGCGGCCGCCGACGCGGAACTGGTCGTCCTGGCGGTGACCTGGCCGGGCCAGCCGCCGCCGGCGATCATGCTGGAATTGCCCTGTGCCGACGGGCACCCGCCGGCATCCTCTGCGCTGGCGGAGCGGGTCCGCTGCGAGGTGCTGGTGGGCTACCCGTCGATCGAGATCGTGCGGACTGCCGAGCAGCTCGATGCCTCCCTCCTGGTGATCGGTCGGCGTCCCCTGGTGGACGTGGGCGATGCGATGCTCGGGCCCACCGCCGACCAGATCGTCCGGCGCTCGTCGGTGCCGTGCCTCGTGATCCCAACGGGCACCTGGCGCCAGGCGCCGCGGATCCTCGCGGCCGTGGACGGGACCGATCGCGGGGCGGTGGTGCTCGCGGGTGCGGCGCGGGTGGCGGAGCTCTGTCACGGCTCCACCCGGGCCGTGACCGTGTTCCCGAACCCGCCCGTGGGTGGCGTCGAGATGATGACCGATCCGATGGTCGGCGAGCGGGTCCGCCGCATCGCGGAGCTGCGGAAGGATCGCGGCCGCCGGAGCGTCGATGTCGCGCCCGGACCGCCGGTGCTCGTGCGCCACGGCGACCCGGTGGATGAGGTCCTCGCCGAGGCGGGCGATGGCGTCGACGTGGTGGCCGTCGGGATGCACCGGCTGGGCCAGCCAGACTCCTACCTGGAGCGGGGCACCGCCCGGCGGATCCTTCGACGGTCGACGGGGGCGGTGCTCACCGTCCCGCTTTGAAGGAGGGCGCGTGATCCAGAACATGGGACGGTTCGATCGCGGCGTGCGCCTCGTGATCGGCGTGCTGCTGCTGGGCCTGTTCGGGGCCGTGTCGCCGCCCTGGCGGTACTTCACGCTCATCGGGCTCGTCTTTCTCGCGACCGCCTTCACCGGGTTCTGCCCCCTCTACCATCTCCTCGGCATCCGCCGCCCCAAGCCGCCCGCGGCCTGACCGGCGGGCCTCCCGCGGCGGGCAGCGGGGGATTTGATTCCGGGACACCTGCGGGCCCCGGCCCGCACCTCCCGGAGGCACTGCCGTCGTGGTCGCTCCCAGCCCCGTGGCGCCGAAGTTCGACCTCGCCGACCTCACCAACCTTCACGACCTGCTGACCCTGGTGGCCCGGCTCGCCATCATCTGGGCCGCCGCGTGGGGTGGGTGGCTGGTGGTCAAGGTGGCGGCCCGCCGGATCATCGCCGCGGTGGACGACGGTGACGACGGCACGTTCACCGCCGCCGAGAAGCGCGGGCACACCATCGCGCAGCTGCTCCGGAGCGTCGGCCGGATCGCGCTGCTGGTGCTCGCGCTGCTCCTCTCGCTCAACCTCTTCATCGACATCACGGCGGTCATCGCCGGCGTCAGCATCCTGGGGCTCGCGGTGTCGTTCGGCGCCCAGAGCCTGGTCAAGGACGTCATCGGCGGCTTCTTCATCCTGATGGAGAACCAGTTCGCCGTGGGCGACGTGATCCAGGCGGCCGGGAAGGGGGGGACCGTCGAGCGGATGACGCTCCGGGTGGTGCACCTCCGGGACCTGGACGGCTCGCTGCACATCATCCCCAACGGCCAGATCGGTGTCGTGACCAACCAGACCCGGGGCTGGTCGCGGGCGGTGGTGGAGGTCGGGGTGGCCTACGAGACCGACCTCGACCGGGCGCTCCAGGTGTTCGGCGACGAGGCGCGCCGGCTCGCGGCCGACCCGAGCTGGAGCGCACGCATCGAAGGCGCGCCGGAGATCTCGGGCGTCATCGAGCTCGGGGACAGCAGCATCGTCATCCGGACGCTCATCCGCACCAAGCCGGCGCAGCACTGGGACGTGGCGCGGGAGTTCCGGCGCCGCATCAAGCGGCGGCTGGAGCTCGAGGGGATCGAGATCCCCTTCCCGCAGCAGGTGGTGCGGCACATCTATTCCGATGGAGAGGCGCACAGGCGCAGGGGCGCAGAAGCGGACTGAACCTCATGTCCTGCGACTCTGCGTCCCTGCGCCGATTACCTTTCTCCGCATGCCGCTCCGCCTCCACAACACCCTCACCCGCGCCCTCGACCCGTTCATCCCGCTCCAGCCGGGGCGGGCGTCGCTGTACACCTGCGGGCCCACGGTCTACAACTACGCCCACATCGGGAACTTCCGGACCTTCCTCTTCGAGGACCTCCTCCGGCGCTGGCTCGAGGCGAGCGGGTACGACGTCTTCCACGTGATGAACCTGACCGACGTGGACGACAAGACGATCAAGGGGGCGGGGGCCGCGGGCGTGCCGCTGCGGGAGCACACCGAGAAGTTCGCGCGCGCCTTCTTCGAGGACCGGGACTACCTCCGGATCCTCCCGGCCCACGCCTATCCCAAGGCGACCGAGTTCGTGGCGCCGATGGTGGCGCTCGTCGAGAGCCTCCTCCGGAAGGGCGTCGCCTACAAGGGCGAGGACGGGTCGGTGTACTTCGCGATCGCGCGCTTCCCGGCGTACGGCCGGCTGTCGCGGCTCGACACCCGGGAGCTCAAGGCCGGGGCCAGCGAGCGGGTGAGCGCCGACGAGTACGCCAAGGAGGACGCCCGCGACTTCGTGCTCTGGAAGGCGGCCAAGCCGGAGGACGAGGCGGTCGGCGCCGCCTGGGATGCGCCATTCGGTCGGGGGCGTCCCGGATGGCACCTCGAGTGCTCGGCGATGGCGCTCGACCTCGTCGGGAAGAAGTGGGGCACCGACGTCCTCGACATCCACGCCGGCGGGGTGGACCTCATCTTCCCGCACCACGAGGATGAGATCGCGCAGAGCTGCGCCCACACCGGGCAGCCGGAGTTCGCGCGCTACTGGCTGCACGGCGAATTCCTGACGATGTCCGGCACCAAGATGTCGAAGCGGTTCGGCAACATCCTGACCGCGCGCGACCTGAGGGAGCAGGCGATCGATCCCGCGGCGGTGCGGCTCCTCTTCTTCCAGACCCATTACCGGCAGCCCTTCGACTTCACCGACGAGGCGCTCGGCGCGGCCGCCACGGGTGTGCGCCGGCTCGGCGCCTTCGACGAGCGGCTCCGGCACGCCGCCGCTGGCGACGCGGTCGGGCCGCTGGACGGCGCCGCGGAGGCGTTCGCCGCGGCGTTCACCGCCGCCCTCGACGACGACCTCAACGCGCCGAGGGCGGTGGCGGCGCTCTTCGACTTTGTGACGGCGGGGAACAGGGCGCTGGATGACCGGGCCACGGTGAGCGCCCCGGTGCGTGCGGCGTGGGAGCTGGCCGGCCGGGTGCTCGACATCCTGCCGGGGCCGGCGGCGGTCGACGCGGAGCTGGGGGAGTGGATCGAGGAGAGGGTGGCGGCGCGCCAGGCGGCGCGGAAGGCGCGCGACTTTGTCCAGGCGGACGCGATCCGGAAGGAACTCTCGGCCAAGGGTGTGGAGGTGGAGGACACGCCGAAGGGTCCGAAGTGGGTGGTCCGGCGGTAAGGAGCCCGGCGGTCACGCGGCGTTTCAGCCCTTGGTGGATCAGTCTGACCTTCTTACCGTCGTACCACCCTACCACCCTACCACCCTACCGCCTTACCGCCTACTCGCTAAGTTGTTGCAGCACGCTGACGTAGCTCAATTGGTAGAGCACCTGATTTGTAATCAGGCGGTTGCCGGTTCAAGTCCGGCCGTCAGCTTCGGTTCCGGCCCGGCAACGCCGGAACCGAATCCTGAGGTGCCTTCAGGCGCCGAAGGATCTCACACCTCTGTGCAAGTCCCGCACCCGTTGACTATCCCTTGACCCGGGGCTAGGTTACCGTGCTCCGGTGGAGTAGGAAGCTGCTCTCACCGACCCCGCGTAGAGGCGGGGTTATCTGTCGTGGGGGCAGGGCCGGTGTCGGTGGGGTGGCCGAGTGGCTAATGGCAGCAGACTGTAAATCTGCCGGGCTCACGCTCTACGTAGGTTCGAATCCTACCCCCACCATTTCTGTAGGGGACGGAGAACGGGCGATCAGGCGCTCCGGGGTTCGCGGTACAGGCGGTGTACTGGGCGTCCGAGCGTCTGTCGCCTGAATGCTGGTACGCGGGTGTAGCTCAGTTGGTAGAGCATCAGCCTTCCAAGCTGAGGGTCGCGGGTTCGAGTCCCGTCGCCCGCTTGACTTCGCGCGAGGGCGCGCAGTCGTCCGGAGGGCCCTGGAGGGCCCGAAGGATCTCTCCCGCCGGATCGGGAGCGCAGTGATGGGGTCGGCGCTCGACGTCGCTCGCGTAGCTCAGTCGGTAGAGCACATCCTTGGTAAGGATGAGGTCACCGGTTCGATCCCGGTCGCGAGCTTGTGGGGTCGTTGGTCGTTGGACACTGACCACTGATAGCTGATAGCAGATAGCAGATAGCCACTTACGGACAGGGACGCGAGCCATGGCGAAGGCGAAATTCGAGCGGACGAAGCCGCACGTGAACGTCGGGACGATCGGGCACGTGGACCACGGGAAGACGACGACGA
>DASYXP010000330.1:0-3246 GCA_035934835.1 Gemmatimonadales bacterium
GGCGCTCCCACCGATCGGCCTACATGGGGCATGGGGCGAAGACAATGACCGAGCACTACGAGCGGGGTGAGCTCCCCGGCCAGCTCGCTGAGGACGGGAAGAAGCTCGCGAAATATGTCGGCCATCCGACGGCCGCCCTCCGCCTGGCGAGGCGCGCATGAGCCATTGTCTCCGCAATAAGTCCCGCAACACGACGAACGCTGCCCGGGGCGTGCGGCGGCGTAAGTCGTTGCGTGGCTTCGACTCCCGAGGCAGGACTCGAACCTGCGACCCGCGGATTAACAGTCCGCTGCTCTACCAACTGAGCTACTCGGGAAGAGGCGGCAAACTAAGGGCGCTCGCCGGCAAATTCAAGCGAGAATCCAGTCTCCGCGCCGATCCATCGACGCCGAGATCGGACGTCGCATCGGAGACGTCCACGGGCTTCGTACTCCGCACCGTGGCCGTGGCTGCTCCTGCACACGCACCGATGCGCGCCGCACAGGTGAACGCCACTGTCGGGCCATCGTCAGCACAGCGCTGGTGTCTGCCGCGCCAGCTTGGGAGACCGCCATACGCCATTCTGGGTTGGCATTCATAAATCGTTTACAGACAACAACTTATGTGACAAGTGAGCATATGCTCGCAAAAATGCGATGCGAGCGTGTGCTCACATCGCTGATCCCCGCCCAGAAAGCACCGAATTCGTGCATGAATTGGCCTCAAAAACGCGACCTAACTCCTTGTGGGAAAATCTGTTACGCTCTACCCAGTTCCCCGGGAACACCCACCCGTCTATCCTTATTCCGTGACCATGCACCCCCTGGCAGGCCACCTCGCGCTCCGGCGGAAACTCTCCGCCGCGCTCGCGGCTGACCACCTCCCCCAGCTCCTCCTCCTCACCGGCCCCGCCGGTGTAGGCAAGCAGCGCCTGGCGCTCTGGCTGGGGCAGCTGGCCCTCTGCACGGCCCCGATCGCCGGCGAGCCCTGCGGCACCTGCCCCTCCTGCCGCCTGGTGCTCGAGCTGTCCCACCCCGATCTCCACTGGTTCTTCCCGCTCCCCCGCCCCAAGGCTGGTGAGCTCGACAAGCAGGTCGAGGAGCTGGAAGAGGCCCAGGGCGATGCCCTCAAGGACCGGCGCACCACGCCGATCTACGGGCGCCCCGACGGGATGGCCGGCCATTTCATGGCCACGGCGACGCTCGTCTCCCGCCGCGCCACGCTCACCCCGGCGATGTCCCGCCGAAAGGTCATCATCTTGGCGGAGGCGGAGCGCCTGGTGCCCCAGGCCGCCAACCCCGAAGCGGCCAACGCGCTCCTCAAGCTCTTCGAGGAACCGCCGGCCGACACCCTGATCGTGCTCACCGCCGCGGACCTCTCCGCAGTCCTCCCGACGATCGTCTCCCGCGCGGTCCCGGTCCGGGTCACGCCGCTCCCCGACGCCGACCTCCGTGCGTTCCTCCGGACGCACCTTTCCCCTGCGCCGTCCGCGTCGGACATCGATGCCCGGGTGGCGCGGTCCGGCGGCGTCATCGGCCGGGCCATCGACCCGTCCGACGACTCGGCACGGAGCCGGCAGGCGGCCGAGGCCCTCCTCACCGCCATCCGTGGCGGCCCCGGCGCCCGGCTGGAACGCGCGCTCTCGCAGGGCGCCTTTGCTGCCCGCGGCGACTTCACCTCCCTGCTCGATGCCCTGGCGGAACGCCTGCTCGAGACGGCCCGCACCCGCCTGGGCCACCCGGCGCCGATGGGCGGGCTCCCCGCCGCGGTCGAGCGCACCGACGCCGAGGGCGCGCTCCGCGCCCTGGACCGGATCCGCGTGGCCCGGGACGCCGCGCAGGGTAACGTGAACCCCCAACTCATCCTGGCATCCCTGAGCGCCGACCTCGCGGGGGCCTTGTGAAGCTGAGCCACCTGGACGATGCGGGCCGCGCCCGGATGGTGGACGTCGGCGACAAGCCGGTCACCGCGCGCGTGGCGGAGGCCGAGGGCCGGGTCCGGATGTCGGCGGCGGCGTTCGCACTGGTGCGGGATCACGCCGTGGCCAAGGGCGATGTGCTCGCGGTGGCGGAGACCGCGGGGACGCTGGGCGCCAAGCGCACCGCCGACCTCATCCCGCTCTGCCACCCGCTCGGCCTCGACCTCGTGACCGTCGAGGCGACGCTCGATGAGGAGCTTCCCGGTGTCCTGGTCCGGGCCACGGCCAAGGTCGTGGGAAAGACCGGGGTGGAGATGGAAGCGCTCACCGCCGTGGCGGTGGCGTGCCTGACCGTGTACGACATGACCAAGGCCGCCGACCGGTCCGCCGTGATCGAGGAGATCCGGCTGGTGTCCAAGTCCGGCGGCAAGAGCGGCGAGTGGCGCCGCGCGTAGCCTGCGCGTGCCCTGGCCATATGAGGAGGCAGTGATGAGAGACCGGTTCGAGGACGGCCCGACCCGAAGTCCCAACCTCTGGCTCCGCGGCGCCGGGATCCTCGTCGCGGCGGTGATCGTGAGCGGGCTTGCGGGGACGCTCCGCGGCCCCGAGGCGGCAGTGGCCTCCGGCGTGAGCCTCGGCCCGATGCCGGAAGTCCAGGGCCTGGAGCACCAGCTCAACGCCACCCGGGACGCGCTCGACGTGGAGCGGATGAAGAACACCCGCGCCGACGCGATCTCCAGCTTCTCGACCGCGTACCAGATCCCGGCCGACCTGGCCGCCGCGATCTACGACAACGCGCTCAACGCCGGGATCGACCCGGCCCTGGGTTTTCAGCTGGTCAAGGTGGAGAGCGGGTTCCGGGCCAACGCCCGCAGCTCGGCCGGCGCCATCGGCTACACCCAGCTCCGCCTTCCCACGGCGCGGACGTACGAGCCGTGGGTCACCGATTCGATGCTGGTCGACCGGAACACCAACCTCCGGATCGGGTTCCGCTTCCTGCGCCAGCTGATCGGCCAGTACCACGGCGACGTGCGCCTGGCGCTCCTGGCCTACAACCGCGGCCCGGGCCGGATCAACGAGGCCCTCCACTACGGCGACGACCCGGACAACGGGTATTCCCGGGCGGTGCTCCACCACCGGCCGGCGATGCCGAAGACGAAGTGACCTGCATGGAACGACGAACCCCCGTCCTCGAAAGGACGGGGGTTCGTCGTTCGTGGCACCCGGCGGGTTCAGCCCCGGGGGATCCGCAGCACCGTGCCCGACCGGAGCGCCTCGTCCGGCGCCAGCGCGTTGAACCGCCGCAGCGCCGAGATGCTCACGCCATAGCGCTCGGCCAGTGCCGAGAG
>DASYXP010000341.1:0-3842 GCA_035934835.1 Gemmatimonadales bacterium
GAGGCGGCCGGGACCGGGCACCTGGCGGCGCTTGAATCGATCGAGGCCAGGTTCCCGAAGGGGTTGCTCGCCCTCCTCCAGCTTCCCGGCCTGGGCCCGAAGCGGATCCAGGCGCTCCACCGCCGACTCCACGTCACCACCGTCGAGCAGCTCGACACCGCGTTGCGCCACGGCCGGGTCCGGCGCCTCCCGGGGTTCGGTCCCCGGCTGGAAGCGCGCCTCCGGCAGGCGGTCGAGGTGCGCGCCAAGGCCCCGGCCCGCCTGCCCCTTGCGACGGCGAGCCAGTACGGCGAGACGATGCTGACGTACCTCCGCGCAGTGCCCGGCGTCCGTCGCGCCGAGATCGCCGGCAGCTACCGGCGCGGCCAGGAAACGGTCGGCGACCTCGACATCCTCGTGACGGGTACCAAGGACTGTCCGGCGGTGGATCGCTTCGTCCGGTATCCGGCCGTGGCCCAGGTGCTGGCCGCCGGCCCCACGCGAGCATCGATCCGGCTCCGCTCCGGGCTGCAAGTGGACCTCCGGATGCTCAGGCCCGGGAGCTACGGCGCCGGCCTTTACTACTTCACCGGATCAAAGGCCCACAACATCGAACTGCGGCGGATGGCGCAGCGGGCCGGCCTCAAGATCAACGAATACGGGGTCTTTCGCGGGGATCGCCGGGTGGCGGGGAAGACCGAGGCGGAGGTGGCGGGTGCCGTCGGGCTCCCCTGGATCCCGCCAGAACTCCGGGAGGATCGGGGCGAGTTCGCCGCGGCGCGCGCGGGCCGGCTCCCGCACCTGGTCGAGCTGGGCGACCTCCAGGGCGACCTCCACTGCCACACCACCGCGAGCGACGGGCGGGACACGCTCGATGCGATGGCACGCGCCGCGGAGGCGCTGGGCCACCGATACCTCGCCATCACCGACCATTCCCCGGCGGTGCGGGTGGCGCGCGGCATGGACGCTGCCGGCTTCCGGCGCCAGTGGCGCCAGATCGACCGCTGGAACGGGCGGGGCGGGCCGCTCACCCTGCTCAAGGGTGCCGAGGTGGACATCCTGGCCGACGGCACGCTCGACCTCGACGACGCCACGCTGGCCGAACTCGACATCGTGCTCGTCTCGGTCCATTCCAGGTTCGGGCTCCCGCGGCGGGAGCAGACCCGGCGGGTGCTCCGCGCGCTCGCCCACCCGTCGGTGGACGTCCTTGCCCACCCATCCGCGCGCCTGATCGGCCGGCGCCCTCCCATCGAGCTCGACCTCGAGGCGATCGTCCGCGCGGCGGTGGAGCGGGGGGTCATGCTCGAGGTCAACGCGCAGCCCGAGCGCCTCGACCTCGACGACACCGCGGCCCGTGCCGCGGTGTCGCTCGGCGCCACCCTGGTCATCTCCACCGACGCGCACGCGACGGCCGAGCTCGGCTTCCTGCGCTGGGGCGTGACGCAAGCCCGCCGCAGCTGGGTCGAGGCCCGGGACGTCGCGAATGCCCGGTCCCTCGTCCAGCTGCGGCGGTCACTCCATGCCGGGCGGTGAGCGCTACTTCACCGCGATGCGGTTCTTGATCGCGGTCTCCGCCTTCGGGACCTTCACGGTGATCACCCCGTCGGAGCACTTGGCGTCCACTCCTTCCATCTTGACCGCCGACGGCAGCCGCACGCTGCGCAGGAAGCGGCCCGCCGAGCGCTCCTTCCAGAAGTACTCCTCGGTCTTCTCCTCGTGCGACGTCTCCCGGTGGCCGGAGATCGTCAGGACCTGCCCCTCGAGGTTCACATCGATGTCGTCCTTCGGGACGCCGGGCGCTTCGACCCGGACGATGTACTCCTTGTCGGTCTCGGAGAAATCGAGACTCGGCGCCCATTCGGTCGCCGGCTGTTCACTCCACGCGGGCAGGAGCGGGGTGGTGAACAGGCGGTCGACGAGACGATCGAAATCGTCCCGGACCGCGGTGGCGATGCTGGGGGTGGTGCGCATGAGCTTCATACTTCCCTCCTTGCTGCGGTGCGGACCGGACTGCAAGCACGAGGGAAGATGCGGGGAGGGCGGTGAATCGGCGGTGAATCGGGCGAGAAACTTTGCTTACCTGGCTGCGCCGGCGGCGTCCTCGTCGGCGCCGCACATCTCGGCGTGCCCGAGGGGGGCGGTGGCGGGGCAGAGGCGCGGCGTCACGAGCGTCACCAGGATCGCGACGAGGATCCCGGCGAGCGCGTCGACGCCGTAGTGGATCTGGAGGTAGACCACCGCCGCGATGATGCCGAGTGCCGGCACCAGCAACGCCAGGCCGAGGGGGCGCCAGCCACGATAGGCGAAGATCGCCGCCGTGAGCGCGGCCGCCACGTGGCTCGATGGGAACGCCGTGCCGAAGGAATCCTGGCCCTCGATGATCTGGCGGGCCACGCGCACCGGCCAGGCGTCGTTCCCCGGCCCCGTGGGCCAGCTCCAGAAGTAGGGAGGGCCGCCGACGGGAAAGAGGAGGAAGACGAGGTAGCAGGCGAAGAACGAAAGCACGATGGCGTAGATCGCCTGGCGGGACGCCGCCCGCCGCCCCACCGCCCACAGCACCGCCGGCCCGATGATCACCACGAAATAGAACGCCAGGTAGCACAGGCCGAGGAACCAGGAGAGCGCCACGCTCGGCATGACCCGGCCCCAGGTGTACGCCAGCTGCTGGCCGAACACCACGAACTCCCAGTGCTGCACCACGTGGTCGAACGAGGTGTCGACCACGAGCGGCGAACCGTTGAGGAGGCCGATCGCCGCGTACAGCGCGCTCACCACGAAGGGGACGTACCACTCCGCCAGGAAGGAATGCTTGCGGACCGCCCGCGCGCGCGGGGCCACAAGCACCGCCACGCAGAGGAGCGCGTTGGCCGCGAGCAGCCACCCCGCTTCCACCGGGTTGGGACGCTCCTGCCGCCACCCGGCAACGTGCGCCAGGAGGATCCCGGTGGTGCAGGCGACGTAGACGACGGTCAGCCGGTCGAGAGGGGAGAACCCCTGCACCCGGCGTTCGAGCCGGAGCCAGCTGCGCAGAAGTACCGCGGGGGGTGCCACGCTCGTGCCGTCTCCTTGCAACGGTCGTCGGTCGCGCCGGCCCGCCCGGCGGCACCAGCCCGGGGGCTGGTCCCGGGGTGCGAACCTGAAAATGTAGCGGCGCCCGCCCCCCTGCGCGACGCCGCGGCGCCGCGAGACACTTTCATCAAGTCCCTCGGGGCGCGATTGACAAGCCGACTGAAAAGGTCGTAATTCCGGTCCCCGCTCAATCGAGTCGCCGAATGCCGTCCGCAGCCGCCGTTCCCCCGCCGATCTCCACCCGCGGCTACGCCCATCCCGAGGTCCTGGTCGACACCGCCTGGGTCGCCGACCACCTGGCCGATCCCACGGTCCGCCTGGTCGAGTCGAACGAGGACCTCCTCCTGTACGACACCGGCCACATCCCCGGCGCCGTCAAGCTCGACTGGCTCACCGACCTGAACGATCCGACGGTGCGCGACTACGTCGACCGTGACGCGCGGCAGCGGTTCCGCCGCCGCAGCGGCGTGAGCGCGGACACCACCATCGTTCTGTACGGCGACAAGAACAACTGGTGGGCCACCTACGCCTTCTGGGTGCTGCGGCTCTTCGGTATCGAACGACTCCGCATCCTCGACGGCGGCCGGGCGCGCTGGGCGGAGGAGGGCAGGCCGCTGGTGACCGAGCGTCCCCGCCATCCGGCCGGGACCATCACCGTCGGCGAACGGCACGACGCCCTGATCCGCGCCTTCCGGGACGAGGTCGTGGCCCACGTGCGCGCCGGACGGAAGCTGGTCGACGTGCGGAGCCCCGAGGAGTACCGCGGCGAGCGGCTCCATATGCCCGATTACCCG
>DASYXP010000343.1:0-4895 GCA_035934835.1 Gemmatimonadales bacterium
CGCGAGGCCACGCATGTGAATCTCGCCCTGGGGTGGATGTTCTGACGTGCGTGGTCAGGGCTTAGGGCTTAGCGCTTAGGGCTTAGGGCCTTGAGCTTAGAGCTTGGAGCTTGAAGCGAATTCCGGGCATATAGGCGCTAAGCCCTAAGCGCTAAGCCCTAAGCGCTACCCCTAAGCCCTAAGCCCTGCCCTTCTCAACATCCCCCGACGCCGCCGCGTAATCGGCGAACCATCAACCACGAGGTCCCATTGCTCGCCGCAGAACCGTTGCTGACCTGGACCGATCCCCCCCGCGAACTCCTTGGCTTTCTGGCTTCCTACCTCCCGCTCGGCGCCCTGGGCTTCCAGTTCGGCGTGCTCTGGCCCGCGCTCCGGAGCGGCGGCCCCGGCCGGGCCGTGCTGGGCAGCGCCTCCCATCGCGCCGCGGTCATCGGCCTCGTGGGCACATTCTGCGGCGCGCTCGTGCTCCTCATCGCCATCCTCGGCCGCGCAGGCATGACCGGCCTCGGCTTTACCGACACCGTCATCCTGCTGCGGGGTCCGATCGTCCAGCGCCTCTGGCTCCTGGCGCTCACCACCATCGGGTTCACCCTGGTGCTCGCGCAGCTGCAGGCCGGGTGGTTCCTGAGCGCGGTCGGGATGCTCTGGTTCCAGCTCGGCGGGATCGCGATCCTGTTCACCAAGCGGTGGATGGCGATGGCCAACTCGCTCCACGTCTTCGGCGGGTCGCTCTGGCTCGGCACGCTCTTCGTAATGATGGTGGCGGGAGTGGGTGCCGCGTTCGCGACTGGGGGAGACACACCCGACCGCGATGCCGCGGTGGGGCTCCTGGTGCGGAAGTTCTCCGCCATCGCGCTCTTCGGCGCTGGCCTCCTCGGCGTGTCAGGGGTCATCACCGCCTGGCGGCACCTCCACCGCTGGAGCTCCCTCTGGACCACGCCCTATGGCTTCGCGCTCGACGCCAAGCTCCTGGTGGTACTCGGCATCGTGACGCTGGGCTACTACCACTGGCGGAAGGCCGGGCCCAATCTCAACACGCCGGATGCGGTGAAGACGTTCAAGGTCACCGCATGGCGCGAGCTCAAGCTGGCCGGGCTGGTGCTCCTGATCACGTCAGTGCTGGTGAGCCTGCCGTCGCCACGGTTCCGGCCCGAAGGTGGCCCCGGCGGTCCCGGCGCGGAACGGCCCCAGGGTCCGCCGCGCGGCGGGCCGGAGGGGGCGCCGCGGCCGGGTGGAGGGGATCGGGACTGACAGCTATCAGCTATCAGCTATCAGCTATCAGCTATCAGCGCGAAGGTGTGAATCCAGCGCCCATGGCGCAATTGCTGCGAGCCCCCGTGGATGTCCACGGGGGCCCGTTGGCAAGTTGAGCCGCTGATAGCTGATAGCCGATAGCTGATAGCTACTTATCCAGCGTCCAATGCATCTTGTACGGCGCCAGCGGGTGGGCCACGCCGAGGAGGAGCTCCATCTTCTGGCCGCTGTTGAGGGCGCTGCCGACCTGCACGAACGGGGTGATGTCGTGGATCATCGAGCGATAGGCCAGCGTGGCCTGGGCCCACGGCTCCATCCGGTCGGCGGTGGGATTGTGCCCGGTGATGAGGCCGAGCCCCGCGCTCGCGTATACCCGTGACCGGGGGCGGAGCGGCTCGAACTGCGCCAGCATCGAAAAGGTCGGCGTGGCGCCGAGGGTCGGGATCCAGTTGAGGTCGCCGGCCAGGGCCACGTAGGGGATGCCGAGGCCGATCTGGGTGTGGAGCCGGACGAAGGCGTAATTGGTCGAGCTGTTGGCGGCGTCCTTCGACGAGAAGAGGCCGCCGTTGATGTCGATCGACGGGGAGCAAAGCCAGCACCCTTCCGGATCCGCCTGCGACCAGAACGCCACGCCGTGCCCCCACCACGGATGGTCGTTGTCCATCCCGCTCATCCCTCCCTGCGCCATCGCCGGCAGGCTTGCGAGCGACACCAACGCGGCCACGAGCAGCATCGTGCGGCGCACGAATGACATACCTATCTCCTTGATTGCCAATGGGTTACGAGATCGCCCGGGACCACATTCCCGGGCTCCGTCCGGCATTACGGACCGCCACGCCGACCGGATGCATCTCCCGTCTGCCGGAGGATCGGCTCGAGCGCGCGCCAAACGTTCTCGGCGACTATACGCTCGCCGATCCGGTTCGGATGGATGCCGTCAGCCTGGTCGAGGGAGTCGATCCCCGCCACGTGGTCGAGGAGGAACGGGATGAGCGGCACACTGTCGCGCCGTGCTACATCGGGGTAGAGGCCGTCGAACCGGCGTCGGTAATCGGCGCCGTAGTTGGGGAGAGCCCGCATCTGGACAAGCGCCACCACCGGCGCCGGCCGCCGCGTGCGCGCCCTTGCGATGATGGCCTCGATGTTGGCGCGGGTGGAGTCGGGGTCCTGCCCGCGGAGCCCGTCGTTGGCGCCGGTCTCGATCACGAGCACCCGCACCGGCCCCTGGAGCACCCAGTCGATGCGCCGGAGTGCGCCGGCGGAGGTCTCACCGCTCACGCCGGCGTTGACGACGCGGTAGGCGAAGTGCGCCGAGTCGAGCTTCTGCTGGATCAGGGCCGGATAGGCGTCGTCGGGATCGAGGCCGAGGCCGGCGGTGAGGCTCGTGCCGAGGACGACGATCGTCGGCCGGGCGTCGCGTACGGTGGTACTGTCGGCCGCCGGTGGACGCGGAGGCCCCGCCCGGGAGGTGCAGGCCGCCGCAAGCGTCAACGCCGCGAGGAGGGCGCGCTTAGCTTTGTGCGGGACCGATATGCTGGCACCTCGAACCTGGGACATCGGGCGGATGCTCTCCTCTGATCACCTGACCAAGACCTATCCATCCGGCGCGGGGCCGCTCACGGTGCTGAAGGATATCACCTTCACCGTGGACGCCGGCGCCTTCGTGGCCATCATCGGCCCGTCGGGCAGCGGGAAGAGCACGCTGCTCGGCCTCCTGGCGGGGCTCGACCGCCCCACCGAGGGCCGCGTGATCCTCGACGGCCAGGACTTGGGCGCGCTCAGCGAGGACGCGCGTGCCCTGGTCCGCGGCCGGCGGGTGGGGTTCGTCTTCCAGGCCTTCCAGCTCATTCCCACCCTCACCGCGCGGGAGAACGTGCAGGTGCCGATCGAGCTCGCCGGGGGGGGCGATGCGCGCGCGCGGGCCGACGAGCTCCTCGCGCGCGTGGGGCTTGCCGACCGGGTCGACCACTACCCCGCGCAGCTCTCGGGTGGCGAGCAGCAGCGGGTGGCGCTGGCGCGGGCGTTCGCCAACCGGCCGAGCATCCTCTTTGCCGATGAACCGACGGGCAACCTCGACGCGGCGAACGGCGCCGCGATCATCGAGCTCCTGACCGGATGGAACCGAGACTTCGGCACGACGCTCGTCCTCGTGACCCACGACCCCGATCTCGCCGCGCGCGCAGGACGGGTCATCCGGCTTGCGGACGGGCACCTGGTCCCGGACCAGGCGGCGTGAACCGGTTCCGCTTTGCGCTCCGGCACGCCTGGCGTGAGGGCCGGGCCGCGCCGCGCCGCCTTGCCCTGCTGGCGGGCACCGTGGCGCTCGGCGTGGGCGCCCTCACCGCACTCAACGGCTTTACCGACAACCTCCGCAGCTCCATCAAGGACTCCGCGCGCTCGCTGATGGGGGCCGACCTGAGCGTGAACAGCAATCGGCCCTTTACCCCGACGGTGGATTCGGCGATCACCACAGCCGGTGCCGGGGGGCGCACCGCACGGATACGGAGCTTCGGCGCGATGGCATTCGCCCCCGCCGGCCAGAACACCCGGCTCGTGGACGTCGAGGCGGTGGACGGCGGATGGCCGTTCTACGGTGAAGTCCGCACCGATCCCGCCGGCGCGTGGGCACGCCTTGAGCAGGGCGGCGTGGCGCTGGTGGATCCCGTCCTCCTGGGCGGGCTCGGCGTGCACCTGGGCGATACGCTCGCCATCGGGAACGCGCGCGTCGTCATCGCGGGGACGCTCCTCAAGATCCCCGGTGACGTCGGCATCCGGAGCGCCTTTGCGCCGAGGGTGTACATCAGCGGACAGGACGCGGCGGCCACCGGGCTCCTCATCTTCGGCTCCCGGGTGCGGTACGAGGCGTACGTGGCCCTGCCCGCCGGAGCCGACGTCAAGGCCGTGGCCACGAAGGTGCGCCCGACGCTCCGCGCCGCGGGGGTCGGCATCCGCACCGCGTCCGACGACGAGACCGACCTCGACGAATCGCTCACGACACTGGCGCGCTACCTCGGCCTCATCGCGCTGGCGGCACTCCTCCTCGGCGGTGTGGGCGTTGCGAGCGCATCGCACGAGCTCATCTCCCGCCGACTCGAGACCGTGGCGGTGCTCCGCTGCATCGGGGCGCCGGCAGGCACCGTCCTCACCGCCTACCTGGCACAGGCCGCGGCGGTCGGGGTCGCGGGCGGCGCCGTCGGCGCGGTGGGGGGCACGCTGCTGCAGCTCCTGATCCCGCAGCTCATCCGCGACTTCCTCCCCCTCGACGTGCACGTGGTGCCGTCCGCGAGCGCCATGCTCCTCGGGCTAGGCGTCGGGCTCTGGGTGACAGTCGCCTTTGCGCTGGGACCGCTCCTGGCCGTACGACAGGTGCCGCCGCTTGCGGCGCTGCGGCGCGACCTTGAGAATGGCCCCGCCGCCACCCCGCGCGACCGCGCGCGGTGGATCGCGCGCCTGGCGCTCGGCGCGAGCGTGGTGCTCCTCGCCGCGCTCCAGGTGCGGAGCGCCCGGTCGGCGGTCGGGTTCTCGGTGGCGCTCGGGCTCGCGGTGCTGGCGCTCGGCGTCGCCGCGCGAGGGCTCATCTGGGCGGCGCGGCGCTGGACGCCCCGCTGGCTGCCGTATCCGTGGCGGCAGGGGCTCGCCAA
>DASYXP010000366.1:0-2764 GCA_035934835.1 Gemmatimonadales bacterium
AAATGGAAGTAAGCGATGTTACCTGTGATCGAAAGTTGGCCGCTACCTCTCAGGACGATGATGGGCCTATTGCGCAGCGAATCAAATACGTGCCCAGCCGAGACCAGAAGTCCGGAGTCCCGCAAGCGAATGAGGGTCGCGGTACCCTCGACATCGATCGTGTCACCCTCACCGGATGAGTAGATCGGCATTACCGAATCTCGTACCGTGTGCCACACAGCCATCGCTACTTGGTTCCCAAGGTCGCGGACGCCCGCGTCATTTTTGGGTGCCAATGCGCTCTCCTTGACGGCCTGACCGCTGACCGGCGAGCTTCCCCCCATGCCCCCACGCTTCTTCGTCACCGGCGGTAAGGCCCTCTCGGGCACCGTCCGCCCTGCCGGCAACAAGAACGCCGCGCTCCCGATCCTTGCCGCCACGCTCTTGGCCGACGGCGTGGTCACCCTGCACAACGTCCCGCGGATCAAGGACGTCGAGATCCTGATCTCGATCCTGGAGGACCTGGGGGCGTCGGTCCAGTGGACCGCCGCCAACTCGGTCAAGGTCGACGGCCGCACCGCCAAGCTCAAGGCGCTCGACCCGGCGCTCTGCGCCAAGATCCGTGCTTCTATCCTCCTGGCGGGGCCGCTCCTGGCCCGCTTTGGCCAGGTCCAGCTCCCGCCCCCCGGCGGGGACGTCATCGGTCGCCGGCGGATGGACACCCACTTCCTTGCGCTGGAGCAGCTGGGCGCGGTCCTGACGATCGGCGACCGCTACGAACTCGAGAGCAAGAAGGGGCTCTCGGGCGCCGACATCTTCCTCGACGAGCCCTCGGTGACGGGCACCGAGAACGCCTTGATGGCCGCCGTGATGGCCGAGGGGCGGACCTACCTGAGGAATGCGGCGCACGAGCCGCACGTCCAGGACCTGGCCCGGTTCCTCGTGACCCTGGGCGCCTCCATCGACGGCATCGGCTCTAACGTGTACACCGTCGAGGGAAAGCGCCAGTTGAAGGGCGGGGAATACACCATCGGCCCCGACCATATCGAGATTGCGTCGTTCCTGGGACTTGCGGCGGTCACCAACGGCGCCGTGACCATCGACGGTGTTCGCGGCGATGACCTCCGCGCCACCCTGATGGGCTTCGACCGGCTCGGCGTCCGTCCCCGCTTGGATGGCGACAAGCTGATCGTCGACGCCGACCAGGAACGCCGGATCCGCCCCGACCTGGGGGGCCACGTCCCCAAGCTCGAGGACGGTCCCTGGCCCGCCTTCCCGGCTGACGCGATGAGCATCGCCATCGTGCTCGCCACCCAATGCACCGGGATGGTGCTGATCCACGAGAAGATGTTCGAGAGCCGGCTCTTCTTCGTCGACAAGCTGATCGGGATGGGGGCGCAGATCGTCCTCTGCGACCCGCACCGGGCGGTCATTTCCGGTCCCGCCCGGCTCCGCGGCGGGGTGGTGGAGAGCCCCGACATCCGCGCCGGGATGGCCATGCTCCTGGCCGCGCTCTGCGCCGAGGGGAAGAGCGTCATCAACAACATCGGGCAGATCGAGCGGGGGTACGAGCGGATCGGCGACCGGCTCAAGGCGCTCGGCGCGGACATCGAGCGGGTCGAGTGAGATTGCACCGACCCGTCCACAATTCGCTCTTCCTCTCCCCCCGGCCCCCTCTCCACGTTCGTGGAGAGGGGGTGGAGTTTCGTGGGCGTTCCCCTCTCCACGAACGTGGAGAGGGGACAGGGGTGAGGAGAAGCCGTGGGATGGGGAGCTGAGGTGAGGGTCCAGGAATCGCCGATCGACGGCTCGATCCCCCGCTACGAGCTGACCGACTGGCGCGAGCGCTACGGCGTCGTCGCCGGGATCACGGGCCGCCCCTTCGACCTCGGCCTCTGGTCCGACCAGCCCGTGGGGCAGGTGATGACCCGCTGGCGGCAGTTCCGGGATGCGATGGGGTTTCCGGACTGCGTCCTTGGCCACCAGTGCCATGGCACCGATGTTCGCTGGCAGGACGCGCCCCACGCGGAAGTTCCCGCGCCTCACGCGCTCACCCTCCTCGACCGCATCGACGGCCACGCCACGGCGAGCGCGGGGACGCTCCTCCTCGTCACCGCGGCCGACTGCATCCCGATCTATCTCCTCGAGCCCCGGAAGAAGGTCCTGGCGCTCCTCCACTCCGGGTGGCGGGGCACCGCCGGCGGGATCTTGGGGAAGGGGCTCGATCTTCTGCGCGAGCGCGCGGGGGTGGATCCCGGGGACCTGGTGATGCACCTGGGCGTCGGGATCTGCGGGAAGTGCTATGAGGTCGGTGCCGAGGTCATCGAGGGGGTGGGGTTGCGGGCGGACGGGGACGGGCCCTGGCACGTGGACCTGCGGGAGCGCCTGGCGCACCAGGCCCGGGCGGCGGGGGTGCGGGATATCTCGATCTCCGGGTGGTGCAGCGCCCACGATCGGGACCGGTTCTTCAGCCACCGGGCGTCGGGGGGCAGGGATGGGAGGATGGTGGCGTACCTGGGACTATCTCACCCCCCGACCCCCTCTCCGTAGACGGCCTCACCCCCTACCCCCTCTCCGTCGACTGCCTCACCCCCTACCCCCTCTCCGTAAAACGGAGAGGGGGCATTCGATCCCGGACTTTCCCCCTCTCCGTTGTACGGAGAGGGGGCCAGGGGGTGAGGCTTGGGCAGGCGAGGGGACCGCCGACCGCGCGTTCCCCCTCTCCGTTGTACGGAGAGTGGGTAGGGGGTGAGGCTTGGGCAGGCGAGGGGACCGCCGACCGCGC
>DASYXP010000004.1:0-3718 GCA_035934835.1 Gemmatimonadales bacterium
CGTGCCGCTCCGGGCGCCCGTGCTGGGCGCACCGATCGCCGGCGATCCCGGCGACTCGCTCTACCGGGCGGGGACCAGCGCCCTCAACCGGGGCGACTACGCCCGCGCGGCGCAGCTCTTCCACCAGGTGCGGGAGAAGTACCCGCGCTCGGTGCGCGCCGGCGACTCGTACTACTGGGAGGCCTTCGCACTCTATCGCCAGGGCGGGAGCGACAACCTCCGCACCGCGCGGACGCTCCTGGCGCAGCAGAAGTCGAAGTTCCCGGGCGCCGCCACCGGGGGTGATGCGTCGTCGCTCTACGGCCGGGTGCAGGGAGAACTGGCCCGCCGCGGCGACCCGGATGCACAGATCTGGGTCAACACCCAGACCCGCGAACTTGCGGCGCCGGCAACGGGGGCGACGGCCCCCGTTGTAGCCGGGGCGAGCGCCGAAGACCACGCTGCTGCGGTGGCCTCGCTGGACCGCAGCATCGCCCGCGCGAGCCGGGACGCAGGGGACGCCGGAGCCGCCCTGGGCCTCGGCGATGACGCGCTCCCGGCCGGATGCGACCGGGACGCCTATGAGGCCAAGATCGAGGCGCTGAACGCGCTCCTCAGCATGGAGAACGACCGGGCGGTGCCGATCCTCCACCACGTGCTGGCCAAGCGCGACGCGTGCTCGGCGGGCCTCCGGAAGAAGGCGGTCTTCCTGCTGGCCCAGCACCAGGACGACTCGACCGGCGCGGTGCTCCTCGACGTGGTTCGGAACGATCCGGACCCTGACGTGAAGGCGCAGGCGGTGTTCTGGCTCTCGCAGGTCAACAGCCCGCAGGCCATCTCGGCGCTCGAGGACATCCTCAAGACGTCCACCGACATCGACCTCCAGCGGAAGGCGCTCTTTGCCCTGTCGCAGCAGCACGACCCGCGGGGCGCCCAGATCCTCCGCGCGTACGCCGAGCGGAGCGACGTGCCGGCGGAGCTGCAGGAGCAGGCCATCTTCTGGCTGAGCCAGGGCGACGATGGCAAGAACGGCGAGTTCCTGCGCGGCCTCTATGGCCGGCTGACGCGCGAGAGCGCCAGGGAGAAGGTCCTCTTTGCGCTCTCCCAGGACGACGACCCGGCCAACGGCAAGTGGCTCGTGGACCGCGCCCGGGACACGACCGAATCGATCGAGCTCCGGAAGCGGGCGCTCTTCTGGGCCGGCCAGCGGAAGGGCGCGCTCCCCGACCTGATCACGCTGTACGGGTCCACCACCGACCGCGAGATGCGGGAGCAGCTGGTCTTCGTGTACAGCCAGAGTCGGGACCGCGCGGCGGCCGACAAGCTCATCGACATCGCGAAGAACGACCCTGACCCGGAGCTCCGCAAGAAGGCGCTCTTCTGGCTGGGCCAGTCGAACGACCCGCGGGTGGCGCAGCTGCTCCAGGACATCATCGACAAGTAGGGACCGCCCAGCGTTCCCCCTCTCCACGCACGTGGAGAGGGGGACAGGGGGTGAGGATGCCGGAACATCGTCCGGAGGAGACGCATACCATGATCGCACGGCAATGGCTGGTCGCGGCACTCACGACGTTGGTGGTGCCCGGCGTGCTCGCCGCCCAGTCGCTGGCCGACCGGGTGGCGAAGGCCCGCGACGGCGTGGTGCGGATGGAGTTCAAGGCGCGGCCCGGCGTCTGCGGCAACGGCCACTCGATCAACACCGGGAACGACGACGATGATGACGGCTGCCCCTGTGGCGGGACGGTGCGGGTGGCGCTCTCGGTGAGCGGCGGTACGGTGACGGGGATCAAGACCAGCGTGGGCGGGCGCTGGGGCGCCGGCCCCGCTGAGGAGCTGGGGCAGGTCGGCGCCGCGGCGGCGGCGGATTACTTCCTGACGCTCGCCGAGCGGGCGCCGGGGGAGGTCGGAAAGCGGGCGATCCTGCCGGCAGCGCTGGCCGACAGCGCCGTGGTGTGGCCGCGGCTCCTGGGCATCGCCCGGGACGAACGGGCCGACCGGGAGCGGCGGCGGGAGGCGACGTTCTGGGTGGGCCAGGCCGCGGAGGCGGCCGCGACGCAGGGGCTCGACACCCTCGCCACCGACGAGACCGGCGACCGGGAGGTCCGCGAGGCGGCGATCTTCGCGCTGTCGCAGCGCCCGAAGGACGAGGGGATCCCGGCCCTGATCCAGATCGCGAAGACCAACCGTGATCCCGACCTCCGGAAGAAGGCCCTCTTCTGGCTCGGGCAGTCGGCGGACCCGCGGGCACTCAAGGTCTTCGAGGACATCCTCGGCAGCTGACGCAACCCGTGCGCGTTCCACACGCGCAACATGCAACCATTTCCGGCGGGCCGTCGTCTAAGCCGCATCAGACTGACCACGCACCGAAATGGGAGCAGCGATGTTGATCGCCGGATTGATCCTGGGGACCTTCCTGGGCGCGCCCGGACCGCGCCCGAAGCCGGACAGCACGACGACCACGCGCAACGCCGAGGTGCGGGCCGCGCGGACGGCGGCGCGGGTGACCATCGACGGCGCGCTCGACGACGCGGCGTGGCAGGCCGCCACGCCGGTCGGCGACTTCCTGCAGCGCCAGCCGAAGGAGGGCGCCCCGGCATCGGAGCGCACCGAGGTGCGGGTGCTCTACGACGACGAGGCCATCTACATCGGCGCGCACCTGTACGACGACCATCCCGACTCGATCATCGGGCGGCTGGGCCGCCGCGACGCCGACATCCAGGCCGACAAGTTCACCGTGTTCATCGACTCGTACCACGACGGCCGCAGCGGCTTCTACTTCGGGCTCAACGCCGCGGGCACCTTCTACGACGGCACGCTCTTCAACGACGAGTGGGACGACAACAGCTGGGACGGGGTGTGGCAGGGGGCGGTGCAGCGCACGGCGGACGGGTGGACGGCCGAGTTCCGGATCCCATACTCCCAGCTGCGCTTCCGTAACGCGCAGGACCCCGTGTGGGGCATCGACTTCCGGCGGGACGTCGCGCGGAAGAACGAGAACGACTGGCTGGTGTATCAGCCGCTCGACGGGAGCGGGTTCGTCTCGCGCTTCCTGCCGCTCCGGGGCCTGTCGGGGGTGCGCCAGGGCACCCGGCTCGAGGTGCTGCCGTACGTCACCACCAAGTCCACCAACGCCCCGTATGCCCCCGGAGACCCGTTCCGGGCCGGCTCCGGCTCCAAGCTCGGCGCGGGGGCGGACTTCAAGGTCGGCGTCGGCGGCGGCCTGACCCTCGATGGGACGGTCAACCCTGACTTCGGCCAGGTCGAGGTCGACCCCGCGGTGGTCAACCTGAGCGACGTCGAGACCGTGTTCCAGGAGAAACGGCCGTTCTTCATCGAGGGCGCCAACGTCTTCGACGCCTTCGGCCAGGGGGGTTCCAACAACTTCTGGGGCTTCAACTGGGGGGGCGCGGAGTTCTTCTACTCCCGCCGGATCGGCCGCGCACCCCAGGGCTCGTTGCCGGGCAACGACTACGCCGATGTCCCGACCGCCACCACCATCCTCGGCGCCGCCAAGCTCACCGGCAAGCTCGGCACCTCGTGGAACGTCGGCGCGCTCAACGCCATCACCGGGCGGGAGGATGCGAGCTACGTGACCGGTGGGGTCCGCGGCAGGGCGGAGGTGGAGCCGTTCACCTACTACGGCGTCTATCGGGCCCAGAAGGAGATCGATGGAGGCCGCCAGGGGATCGGGTTCATCGGGACCCTGGTGAGCCGGGACCTGGCCGACTCCGCCCTCCGG
>DASYXP010000034.1:0-1897 GCA_035934835.1 Gemmatimonadales bacterium
GCGTCGGGATCGGCCCCGGTGGCTGACGGGAGCACCGGGGCCAGGAGCGCCGCCCACGGGCGGACGAACGGAAGCACCACGCCGGCAGAACGGATGGCACCGAGGCGGGTGAGCCAGCGCGGCGCGAGGTAGCCGACCACGAGGATCGCCGGGACGCCCAGGAGCGCAGCGACGAGCGCGAACGCGGTGAGCCCGAGCCCGCCGAAGAGCGCAGGGAGCGCGGCGCCAAGGAGGATGGTGCCCAGCGCCGTGGCGGCGGTCGCGGCGTGGAGATAGTCGCCGACGTGGGCGAGCCAGGCGGGTACATCGCCGGCGCCACGGAGCCGGCGGGAGGCGGCCCGGGTGATGGCGCGCCGGCTCTCGCCGACGAGCACCCCGCTCACCGTGGCACCGGCGACGGCGATGGCCAGGCCCAGGATGAGGACGAGGGTGATCACAGGTCCTGCTCCCGGCCGCCACCCTCGTCAGCTTCCTCGGCGCGGATCCGCTGGACGTGCACCCGCAGCACTCGCCTGCGGGCCACCTGCTCCGCCACGATCCGGAACCCGTCCGCCTCGATGGCTTCGCCCGGCCGCGGCACCCGCCCGAAGAGCGCAAGGGCCAGGCCGCCGACGGTATCGACGTCGTCCCGCCCGAAGCTGTGCTCGAGGACGCCTTCGAGCTCCGTGAGCGGCACCGAGCCCTGGACCCAGAAGCGGTCATCGCCCTCGCGCTCGATGGGCGTGGCCTCCTCGGTGTCGCGCTCGTCGCGGATCTCGCCGACGACCTGTTCCAGCACGTCCTCGAGCGTGACGAGTCCCGCCGTCCCGCCGAACTCGTCGACGACGATGGCGAGGTGGCCGTGGGTGCGCTGGAAGTCGTGCATCTGCCGGTCGAGGGTCTTCCCTTCGGGCACGAATGCCGCCGGCCGGATGAGGCGGTGCCAGTCGGACCTCCCCGACTGCACCGCGGTGCGCTGCACCAGGAGGTCCTTGACGTAGATGATCCCCA
This sequence comes from Gemmatimonadales bacterium, assembly GCA_035934835.1. Classification (GTDB taxonomy): domain Bacteria; phylum Gemmatimonadota; class Gemmatimonadetes; order Gemmatimonadales; family GWC2-71-9; genus CAMLHU01. The sequence continues at coordinate 991 of DASYXP010000034.1, forward strand.
GCACCTGGTCGGGGTTCTCGTCGAAGACCGGGAGGCGGGAGTGGCCGTGGCGGCGGAACGCCTCGAGCACCTCGTGGGTCCCGGCCGCGCGGTCGACGGCCACGATGTCGATCCGCGGCGTCATCACCTCGGCGACGGTGGTGTCGGCGAGGGAGAAGACGCCGAGGAGCATGTCGCGGCGCCCAGCACCGAGTTCGCGCTGGCGGGCGCGCTCGGCGGCGACCGCGCCGATCCGGTCGGCGCGACCGACGAGGGCCAGGAGCGGCCGGACGAACGTGAGGGTGCGGAGCGCCGGGCGCCGCACCCGGAGCGCCGCCTCGGGCGCGGCGGCGGCCAGGAGGCGGGGGATGAGGTCGCCGACGGCCCACACCGCGGCGACGACCACCAGCAGGCGGCCGGCGGCCCAGGGTGCGCTCCACTGCCACCAGGCGATCGCAGTCGCGCCCGCCGCGCCGGCGAGGCCGAGAAGTGCCAGGCGCGTGACATGGAGCGCGCGCGGCAACGGGAGCCCCGCCGCCGCGGGAGCGAACTGGTCGGCGAGGAACCGCGGAAGGTCGCTCTCGGCCTCGGAGGCGAGTGCGAGCCACCCGGCCCACACCGTGAACGCGGCCGTGAGGACGGCGGTGAGCAGGAGCTGGAACGTGAGGATCATCCGAGCCGCCCGACCAGGCGCTCCTGGTGCCGCCACATCGGCGAGCGGAGCCGCGCCTCGCCGGCGGGATGGTCGTGCCCGAGGACGTGGAGCGTCCCGTGGATCACGAGGCGGATGAGCTCCTCCCGGAGGGAACACCCGGCGTCCCGGGCCTGGCGGGCGGCCACGGCGCGGCAGACGTACACGTCGCCCACGAGGGCGCCGTCGGGGGTGTGAAGCCCAAAGGCGATGACGTCGGTGGGACGGTCGTGCCTG
>DASYXP010000042.1:0-3908 GCA_035934835.1 Gemmatimonadales bacterium
CGGGGTGGAGCCCGTGGCCCAGGTTGAAGATGTGCCCGGCCCGCCCGCCGGCCCGCGCGAGCACGTCCGCGATGGCGCGCTTCAGGTGCTCCGGCGAGCCGCAGAGCACCATCGGGTCGAGGTTCCCCTGGATGCCGAGCGCGTGGCCGACCTGCGCCCACGCCCGGTCGAGCGGGATGCGCCAGTCGACGCCGATGACGCCGGCGCCGTCGGTCTTCATCGCATCGAGGAGCGTGGCGGTGTTGGTGCCGAAGTGGATGAGCGGCACGCCGGCGGCGCGAAGCTCACTGAAGATCCGGCGGGTGTACGGCTGGACGAACTCCGCGTAATCCTGCGGCGAGAGCGCGCCCACCCAGCTGTCGAAGAGCTGCAGCGCCCCGGCACCCGCGGCGGCCTGCGCCCGCAGGTACGGGATGATGATGGCCGTGAGCCGCTCCATCAGCGCGTGCCAGAGCGCCGGGGCGGAGTACATCATCGCCTTGGTGTGGCGGAAGTCGCGCGACGGGCGCCCCTCGACGAGGTACGCGGCCAGCGTGAACGGCGCCCCGGCGAAGCCGATGACCGGGATCCGTCCGCCCAGCTCCCGGCCGATGATCCGGATGGTCTCGAGGACGTGCGGCACGTCCTGGCCCGGCTCGATGGGTCGGAGCGCCTCGAGGTCGGCGCTCCCGCGGATCGGATGGCCCACCACCGGGCCCACATCGTCCACCAGCGTCACGTCGACGCCGATGGCCACGAGCGGCGAGACGATGTCGGCAAAGAGCACCGCCGCGTCGACGTCGAAGCGCTCCACCGGCTGGAGCGTCACCTCGGCGCAGAGTTCGGGGACCTGGGTGATCTCGAGGAGGGTGCGGCCCTCGCGGACCGCGCGGTACTCGGGGAGGACACGCCCCGCCTGGCGCATGAACCAGACGGGGGTGCGTTCGACGGGCTCCCGCCGCGCCGCGCGGCAGAAGAGTGTGTCCCGGACGTTCACATGCGGGCCCCGGAGCCCGCCGGCTCGGCGCGGTGCCCGCCGGTGACGCCGAAGAGGCGCTCCACCGCCGCCGCGATCTCGGGCTCCGGTGCCTCGTTGAGCGCCGTGAGGGGCCCGTGCATCAGCTTGTTCACGATGCGCGCCGCCATCTGGCGGAGCGCCGCCTGCTGCAATTCCGACAGCTCCGGCATCCGCGCCAGCGCGCGCTCCACTTCCGCGTCGCGGATGGTGGTGGCGCGGGACACCAGCGCGCTGATGGTGGGTGCCGCCTCGCGGGCCAGGAGCCAGTTGCGGAAGCGGTCGACCTGCTGGGCCACGATCTTCTCCGCCTCGCCGAGCGCGCCGTGGCGCCGCTCGCGGTGCTCCAGGCAGATGGCCTCCAGCTGGTCGAGCCCCACGAGCCGCACCCCGGGCACGAGCGCCGCCGCCGGCTCCACGTCCCGCGGCATGGCCAGGTCCACCAGCACGAGCGGCGCCCCGCCCCGCACCTCCTGCGCCCGGCGCACCAGGTCGGCGCCGATCACGACGCACGGCGCGCTGGTGCAGCTCACCACCACGTCGGCCCCCGCCACGGCCGCCTCGAGCTCCGACCAGTCGCGGACCCCGGCGCCGTGGCGCTCGGCCAGTCTGCGTCCATTCTCGGCGTCGCGATTGACCACCGTGGCGGGCGCGCCTTCCGGCCGACCGTCGCAGAGGTGCTTGAGGACGAGGTCGGCGGTCTGTCCCGCCCCGACCACCAGGACCCGCCGCCCCGCTGCACTGCCCGAGACCCCCGACACCTCGAGCGCCACCGACACTACCGACACCGCGTGGCGGCCGATGGGCGTCTCGGCGCGCACCCGCTTGCCGACGGCCAGCGCCTCGGCGCCGAGGCGGTGGGTCGTGGCACCCAGCGCGCCGACCCGCTCCGCCGAGGCGAGCGCCAGCTTGAGCTGGGCCAGGATCTGGTCCTCGCCCACCACCATCGAGCGGAGCCCACCGGCCACGGCGAAGAGCTGCTCCGCCGCCCGGTCGCCGATGCGCACGGTGAGCTGGGTCAGGAGCGTCGCGGCGTCGAGCCGCCCCGCCACGGCCAGGAAGTCGACGAGGTGGCGCACGGCGGCGTCCGCGTCATCCGCGGCGTGGTACACTTCCGTGCGATTGCAGGTGGAGAGGATGAAGCCTTCGCCGAGGCGGGCCTTGAACTGTGCGTGCGCCTCGTCGAGCGCGGGGCCCGGGATGGAGAGGCGTTCCCGGGTGGCCAGGTCCGAATTGGTGTGGTCGAGCCCCACCGATACGAGCTGCATCAGCGGCATCCGTGGACCAGGCCCCACCAGCGTTCCGGGATCGGGGATTCCGGCATGGGTGGAGGCTACCGCCGGCCACCGCCCCCCGGTATTCGGAGCGCTACGGAGGGGGGCTCCGTAGTCCTCCGGGCCATCCGTTCGGGGCCGGACCCGCCGGGACCGCCACCGGAGCGGGAACGGCCGCCGATCAGTAGATTATCCTGTCCCGGGCCCCGCATTCCACGACCCTCCGGAGACCCTCCAGATGCGTTATCTCGGCCACCTCCTCGTCGTCGTCGGCGTCGTCGCCCTCGTGATGGGCATCGTCGCGACCGTGCACGCCGCGCACACCGTCCCCTTCGATTACGAATCCACCAACCACGTAGGGCAGATCGTCGGCGCGCTGGCGCTCATCCCCATCGGGATGTACCTGACATCGCTCTTCAAGGAGCAGGGGGACGGGCGGTAAGGATGGGACGCCCCCGCGCGACCGACCACGGGGCCGCCTGGCTCGCGCTGGCGCTCGCCATCACGTTCGCCGGGTACTTCTACCACCTCGGCGGCCGCAACATCCTCAAGATCGGCGACGAGGACCTCTACATCCAGATCGCCCGGATGACAGGCGAACAGGGAAAGCTTCTTCCCCTGGTCTGCGAAAAGGGGATCTGCGACTTCAAGCCCCCACTCCTCTTCTGGCAGGGGATCGCCTCCACCGACTGGGGCCGCTGGTGGACGCTCCTGGCGCTCCGGATCCCGAGCGTCCTCTACACCGCGGCGATCGCGCTCCTCATCGGCTTCCTGACGACGAAGCTCGCCGGCCAGCGCCGCACCGGATGGCTCGCGGCGCTGATCTACACCGGGGCCTCGTCGACCTTCCAGTACGGCCGCCCTTTCCTGACCAACGGGCCCGAGACGTTCTGGCTCTTCCTCCCGGTGGTGCTGCTCCTCGCCTTCGGTGAGCTGTCGTGGCCAGTGGTGGTGGCCTCGGGCCTGAGCCTGGGCGTCGGCGCGCTCTACAAGTCGTTCATGCTGGTCGTGCCGGTCACTGCCGCCTTTGCCCTCATCCAGTGGCGCCGGCGCGGCTGGCGCCTCGGCGCCACGCTCCGCGAGGACACCGGCCGCCTCGCGGCGATGGCGGCGATCGGCGTGGCGGTCTTCGCGCTCTGGTTCGTCTTCGACCCGTACCCGGCCACGATCCTCCACGACTTCGTGGTCAAGGAGAACGTCGGCAAGTTCGAGCACGGGAGCTACCTCACCGGGCTCCTGACCGGCCATTACAACGCCATCACCGTCATCTGGCTCGGCGACCTGGTCAACTTCGGCCTGCTGGGCCCGGCGCTCCTGGGGCTCGCGGTCGTGGCGTGGCGCGCACGGAGGAAGCAGGCCGGCCACCGCGAGCCCGACGGCCGCTTCGCGTCCGGCACTCCCGCCGGCGACTACCAGGGCTCGACGCCGACGGTCGACCCCGCGGCACCGCTCACCCCCGCCGAGCGCGACCTCTGGTGCTACGTCCTGGCATTCCTGGTCATCTACACCGCGCCCCGCCAGCGGCAGGAGAACTACCTCCTCCCCACCGTCGCCGCGCTCTCGGTGCTGCTGGCGCTCCGGTGGGAACGGATCCCGGCCTGGTTCCTCCGGATCTCAGGGATGCTGGCGGTGGTGATGGT
>DASYXP010000043.1:0-6710 GCA_035934835.1 Gemmatimonadales bacterium
ACGACATGGCGGAGCACCACCTGGCCGACTGCATGCTCTGCGGATCGTGCGCCTACGTGTGCCCCTCCAACATCCCGCTGGCGCAGTTCTTCCAGGCCGGCAAGGCGGCGCTCCGGCGGGCCGCGGCGGGGGCGGCATGACGACGTCGCTCATCGTCACCGCCTCGCCCCACGTGCGGTCGCAGGACTCGACGCCGGTCATCATGTGGAACGTGGTCGGGAGCCTCGTGCCGGTGGTGGCGGCCGCGGCGTGGTTCTTCGGCGTGAGCGGGCTCCTCATCATCGCCGCCGCGGTGGTCGGCGCGGTGGCCACGGAGCACTTCCTCGGCAGGGGCGGCACCCTCAGCGACGGCTCGGCCGCCATCACCGGGCTCCTCCTCGGGCTGGCGCTCCCGCCCGGGCTTCCGCTCTGGATGGCGTGCCTGGGCGGCGCCTTCGGGATCGCCTTCGGCAAGCTGGTCTGGGGCGGGCTCGGCCAGAACGTGTTCAACCCCGCGCTCGTGGGGCGCGCCTTCCTCCAAGCCGCCTTTCCGGTGGCCATCACCACCTGGCCGCCGGTGGGCGGGCCGTTCTGGGCGCTCAAGGGCGATCTCTTTGCCCTCCCCTTCACCCGTCCGGCCACCGACGCCATCACCTCCGCCACCCCGCTCGGCCTCCTCAAGTTCGAGGGACACACCACCCGGCTCATCGACCTCGTGACCGGCGCCACCGGCGGCTCCGTGGGCGAGACCGCGGCGCTCGTCATCCTGGCGGGCGGCGCCTTCCTGGCGTGGAAGCGCTACCTCAACTGGCGCACGCCCGCGAGCATCCTCCTCACCGTGGCCGTGGTGAGCGCGCTCATCCACCTGGTCGATCCGCGCCGCCCCGATGCGCTGTTCATGCTCTTCTCCGGCGGGCTGATGCTCGGCGCGGTGTACATGGCCACCGACCTCGTCACCTCGCCGATCACCAACCTCGGGCGCTGGGTGTTCGGCTTCGGGATCGGCGTGCTGGTGGTGGTCATCCGGATCTGGGGCGGGCTCCCCGAGGGCGTGATGTACGCCATCCTCTTCATGAACGCGCTGGTGCCGTTCATCAACCGCGCGACGCAGCCGCGGATCTTCGGCAGCGGCGGCCGGAAGGTGGCCGCATGACCGACGCCGCCCCGCACTGCGCCACCGGCGCCGAGCCACAGGCCCACGGCAGGAGCAGCCCCGCCTGGCGGCTCCTCATCACGCTCGCCATTGCGGGTGCCCTGTCCGGATGGCTGGTCGCGACGGTGTACAACATCACGCTCCCGGCGGTCAGGCGGCACGCCGCCGAGCGCCTTGACGCCGCGGTGCGCGAGGTGCTGCGGGCGCCGGTGCGGTGGGACACGCTCTACCTCGTCCACGACGCGCTCACCCGCACCGCCCCCGCCGGCGACCTCGACCAGGTGCCCAAGGCGTACGTCGGCTACGACGCGGCCGGCAAGCGCCTGGGCGTGGCCATCACCGCCGCGGAGCCGGGCTTCCAGGAGCTGGTGACGCTGATGATCGGCTACGACCCCGTCACCGGCACGCTGATCGGCTTCACCGTGCTCGACGAGAAGGAAACGCCGGGCCTGGGCGACAAGATCGAGCGCGACAGCGACTTCACGCACCAGTTCCCGGGGCGGACGCCCCCGCTCACCGGCGTCAAGGGACGCGCCCCCGCCACGCCGGCCGAGGTGCAGACCATCACCGGGGCCACGATCTCCTCGCGCGCGGTGGTGCGGATCATCAACCACGCCGTGGACCGGTGGCGCCCGCTGCTCGCCGCCTGGGACCGGGGAGGCTCAACGTGACGACCGATGCGGCCACCGTGGCCGGACCGCCCGGCGCCGTGCCCGAGGCACCCGCATTCGTGCCCGGGGCGCCGCCCCCCGCCTCCGTCGCGGCCGACATCTGGCGCGGCATCACGCGGGAGAACCCGGTGCTGGTGCAGTTCCTCGGCATGTGCCCCACGATGGCGGTCACCAACACGCTCGCCAACGGCTTCGCGATGGGACTCGCCACGCTCTTCGTGCTGGTGGGCTCGGGGCTCATCGTCGCGATCTTCAGCCGGTACATCGCGCACGAAGTGCGGATCACCTCCTACATCCTGATCATCGCCACCTTCGTGACCCTGGCCGACATGATCCTGGCCGCCACCTTCCCCGACATCAGCAAGGCGCTCGGGCCGTTCATGCCGCTCATCGTGGCCAACTGCCTCCTCCTCGGCCGGGCGGAGGCCTTCGCCGCCAAGGTGGGGCCGGTCCGCGCCGTGGCCGACGGGCTCGGGATGGGGCTCGGCTTCACCGCCTCGCTCTCGCTCCTGAGCTCGATCCGCGAGATCCTCGGCCGAGGCTCCCTCCTGGGGCACGACCTCTTCGGCCGCCGCTTCGAGCCGTGGGTGTTCATGGCGATGCCGCCGGGAGGCTTCTTCACCCTCGGCCTGGCGCTCCTCGGGCTCGCCTTCATCATCGAACGGCGCCGGCGGCGCGCGGCGAGGACCGCATGAGCCACCTCGCCTGGATCTTCGTCTCGACCCTGCTGGTCAACAACTTCACCCTGGTGATGTTCCTGGGGCTCTGCTCCTTCTTCGGCGTCACCGCCAAGATCGAGACGGCGTGGCGGCTGGGCCTCGCCAATACGTTCGTGCTCCTCCTCACCGCGGTCGGGGCGTGGACGCTGAACACCTATGTGCTGACCCGCACCCCGTTCCTCCGCACCATCGCGTTCATCGTGGTGATCGCCTCCGGGGTGCAGGTGGTCGAGATGGCGGTCAAGAAGTACTTCCCCATCCTCTTCCGCCAGCTCGGCATCTACCTCCCCCTCATCACCACCAACTGCGCCATCCTGGGGCTCGCGCTCTTCCAGACGGCACGCCACTACACGCTGGCGGAATCGCTGGTGTTCGCCATCGGCGCAGGGCTCGGGCTCACGCTCGCGCTCTCGCTGATGGCCTCGATCCGCGAACGCATCGAGGTGGCCGAGGTGCCCGTCATTGCGCGCCGGATGGGGCTCGTGCTGGTGGTGGCTTCCTGCCTGTCGATGGCGTTCATGGGATTCGCCGGGATGGGGAGCGCACCATGAGCCCGACCACCATCGGCATCCTGCTCTGTGCCGGGCTCTTCGTCCTCTACGGCCTGGTGCCCCACCGTGGGTGCACCGGCCACTGCGCCGGCTGCACCGGATCGTGCGGACGTCATGTTGATGAAGGAGACCACGATGACCGATGACCTCTTCCGCCGCCCGACGCGCCGGGAGTTCCTGACCGTGGGCACCGGGATCTTCCTGGTGCTCTCGCTCCCCCGCGCGCTCCGGCGCCGGCCGCCGGTGTCCCGGCGCACCGTCCCGCTGATGGGAACCATCGCGGAGATCCAGGTGGCGCACCCCGACGAACGGGTGGCGCAGGCCGGCCTCGACGCCGCCATTGCCGAGCTCCAGTGGGTCGAGCGGACGATGACCCGGTTCGACCGCCGCTCCGACATCGGCCGGGTCAACCTCGGCGCGGCGCGCGACGCCGTCCACGTGACCGCCGAGACCGGGCTCGTGATCGAGCGTGGACTGCTCTGGGCGTCGGTGAGCGACGGCCGCTTCGATCCCGCCATCGGCGAGGCGTCGGAGCTGTGGGACGTGCTCCACCGCCGGGTGCCGCCGCCGGAGCGGCTGGTGCGGCGCCTCGCCGATCGCGGGTTCTGGCGCAAGGTCGACGTCACCCGCGACGCTGCAGGGGCCCGGGTCCGCCTCGACGACCGCGACGTGCACATCGACCTCGGCGGGATCGCCAAGGGGTACGGCATCGACCGCGCCGTGGCGGCCATCCGGCGGCTCGGCATTGCGCACGCCATCGTGACCGTGGGCGGCGACCTGTACGCGCTCGGGCACGCGCCGGATGGCGCGCCCTGGGAGGTCGGGATCCGGGACCCGCACCATCTCGACCAGCTTGCCGGGCGGCTCCAGGTGTCCGATCGCGCGGTCACCACCTCAGGCGACTACGAGCGCTTCTTCGAGTATCACGGGGTGCGCTACCACCACCTCATCGACCCCGTGACGGCAGCGCCCCGCCGCACCGGCATGCACAGCGTGACGGTCGTGGGCGCCGACTGCTTCAATGCCGACGCGGCATCCACTGCTGCCTTCGGCCTCGACCGCGACACCGCGCAGCGGATGGTCCGCCGCGTGCTGGGCGACGCCGAGGTCATCCCCCTGACGTGACGTGGAGGGCACGATGAAAAGCCACCAGCTGTACTGCGGGGCCTGCGACCGGCCGGTCCGGGTGCTGATCACCGAACAGGCCCTGGGCGAGACCCAGGCCCCCGTCCGCGACGCCGAGTTCATCTGCCTCGAGATCGGCACCACCTGCACCGGGCGGATGTGCCCGCTGGGCGCGGACGAGCCGAGTGCCATGGTGCGGCGGATCGTCCGGAACGGGATCCCGCTCGACTCGCTCGAGACCGTCCCGGCGCACTGCCCCACCTGCGACCGCGAGACCGAGATGATCCTCTACGGCAGCGGGCAGGCCGGGTGTTCGACCTGCGGCAGCACCGGGCGCTGGGCCATCGACCACCTCGAGCCGGCGTGATCGAACCGCCCGGTCGGTCGGCCGGGTTGCGTTCGGCTCCGGCGCAACGGACATTCTGGCGCCTATCCAGCCGGCCGCCGACCCCGGCGGATCCCGGCATCGAACGAATGAGAGGCACGATGCGATACCGCGCGACCGCATTCCTGGCGATGGCCCTGGCCGCCTGCACCGGGCGCAATCCCCACGACCCCGTCCCCGGCGATCCCGCGATCCTGGCCGGCTCCTGGGAGATCATCGCCCATCGCGACAGCCAGCCCGACCTGCACGTGGCGGTGACGCTCGCGCCCTCGGCGCCGAACGACCCGGACGTCCCCCGGGTGCTCAAGGGCGGGACGCTCGAAGGCCACTTCCAGCTTGCCGACCGCGCCTGGCTCCCGACCCCGCCGACCGACTCCGGGGTCTCGGCCTTCATCGGCTCCGACAGCTCGGTCATCGTGTATCTGCGCCTCGAGGGCAGGTGCCGCGACTGCGGCAACCTCGGATTCGCCGGCCGGTTCGCGCACGACGCCATCCTGGGGCACTGGAGCCAGGAGATGGCGACCACGGCACCCCAGGGCACCTTCGCGATGCACCGCGCACCCGCCGACAGCGCGCGTCGATGATCGCGTTCCGGCCGATCGGCGCCGTCCGGACCCCGTACAAGGACACGGGCCAGGTCCCGCGCGGCCCGGGCGCGGTGCACGAGGCCACCGGCACGATCGAGCTCCTGCCCGAGTTCGCGCCGGGGCTCCAGGACATCGAAGGGTTCTCCCACCTCTACGTCATATGGGTGTTCGACCGATCGGCGGGGTACGACATCCTCTCCACACCGCCCACCGACGACCGCCCCCACGGCGTCTTTGCCACACGGACGCCACGGCGCCCGAACCCCATCGCCCTCACGGTGGTGCGGCTCCTCGGCCGGGAGGGCGCCACGCTCCGCGTCAGCGGCGTCGACATGCTCGATGGCACGCCGGTGCTCGACATCAAGCCCTACCTGAGCAGCGTCCCGGCGGACCAGCTCAGGCGCGGGTGGATGGCGGAGGCGGAGGCGCGGCGCGGCGCGCGCACGACGTGAAGGAAGCTTCTGGCATCGGGGCGCGATCATGACAGATTTCCGCTCCCCCGCCCGCGACCGCACGAGGCAGCATCGATGACGTTGGACGGCACCAGCACCACGCACGACCCCGAAGGGACCGCCGAGCTTGCGCTCGCGGTGGTGGACCGCATCCCCGCCATGGTGGCGTACTGGGATGCCACCGAGACCTGCCGCTTCGCGAATGAGGCGTATCGCCGCTGGTTCGACCGGTCCCGGGCCGACCTGGTCGGCACCACGATCCAGGAGCTCCTCGGTCCCATCTACGAGCTCAACCTTCCTTATATACGCGCCGCACTCCAGGGCCAGCCGCAGGTGTTCGAGCGGAGCCTCCCGCTGGCCGACGGATCGGGGCTGCGCGACACGATCATCACCTACACCCCCGATGTCCGGTACGGCCAGGTGCTCGGCGTCTTCGTCCACGTGGCCGACGCGACGCCGCTCAAGGAGCGGGAACGGGAGCTCTCCCGCGTCATCGAGGAGCGCGACCGGGCGCTGGCGGAAGTGCGCACGCTGAGCGGCCTGTTGCCGGTGTGCACCTCGTGCAAGAACATCCGCGACGAGCACGGGGAGTGGGTCCGGATCGAGCGGTACGTGGCCGAGCGGTCGGACGCGGAGTTCACCCACAGCCTGTGCCCCGACTGCTCGCGCCGGCTCTATCCCGACTACACCGACCCGGCTCCGTGAGGCGCTCAGGCGGGCTGGTGCTCGGGTGGTGCCTCCTCGCGGCCCCGCTCGCGGGCCAGGCGGAGGGGGCCGATCGCGGGTCGGTGACGGTCACCATCACCGGCATCAGCGCCGAGCAGGCGGGAACGCTGCTGGTGGCACTCTACGACCACGCGTCGGCGTGGCTCATCCTCGACTCGGCGCGCGCCGTCCGGCGGATCCCGGTGGCGGCGGATTCGGCCACTGCGGTCTTCGATTCCTTGCCCACCGACACCGGGTATGCCATCGCGGTCATCCACGACCGGAACGGCAACGACAAGCTCGACATGCGGTGGTTCCCATTCCCGAAGCCGAAGGAAGGGGCGGGCGTCTCCAACGATCACGTGCGGATGGGAAGGCCGCGC
>DASYXP010000061.1:0-1660 GCA_035934835.1 Gemmatimonadales bacterium
CGGGGTGCACTTCGGACGACACGGCTCGGCGTCCCAGGCGGAGGAGCCAGAGATGGCGTTCGGTGTTCGTCGCGACCGGATCGCCCACGAGGCTCACCTTCCACGGGAAGAACTCACGCCCGTCGTGGAAGAAGCGCACCCGCCCGAACACCAGCGTCTCTCCCGTGCGCGGCGTCACTTCGGTGCCGGGGCGCTGGTACCGGATCGTCACGCATCCCGCCAGCGCCAGCAGGGCCAGCAGCACGACCGTCCCGCGCCACGGGCTCGCCGATGGCGCGGGGGCGGATTCGATGTGACTCACGTTCCCTCCTGGTCCGGCGGGTGTCCGGAGGACCCGCTAGCAGGAAGGGGGTCGGGTCACCGTGAAGGGGAGATGAGCGTTCCGTGATGGCCCGGCGGCGCTAGCGTGCCGGGATCCACGGGGCCAGGGCCAGGCGCCAGATGTGGGTGTTGCCGGTGAAGTAGAGGGTCCGGGCGTCCGGCCCGAGATGGGCGCCCCAGGGCGCGTCGGCGTTCGCCGCGTCACCCAGGTCGTGCGGGGCAGACCAGCCCTCGCCCTGGCGGAAGGCGATGCTGAGGCGGCCGAGCCCGCCGGTGGAGCGCCCGTAGTCGAAGACGAGGAACGAGCCGTCCGGCGCGATCGCGGGGTCGTGGGTGGGGAGGGCCGTGTCGCCGAGGATCTGCAATTGGGCGGGGAGGTACTTCCCGTCCCGGAATTCGGAGCGGAAGATGTGCATCGCGCCCCGCTCCCGCTGGATGAAGTACACGCTCCCGTCCTTCGCGACGCTCGGCGCCACGACCAGGGTCGTCGTGTTGACGGCGGGGCCGAGCCATTCGGGCGTGCCCCAGCCGTCTCCCTGGCGTGCCACCTTCCAGAGGTTGGCGCCCCGGTACGCCTTGCCGCTGTCGTCCCTGAAGACCACCGGCCGGCCGTCACCGTGCACCGGGCGGTTCGAGCTGAAGACGAGGTACGAGCCGTCGGGCGCAAGCGCGGGATCCTGGTCGAGCCATTGGCCGGAGAATGGCGCCGTCACGGCGGCGGTCCAGTGACCGCTCACGTGGCGCGTCATCACGATCGTCTTGGTGTGGCCTGCCGTCCGGTCGAAGAACGCCGTGGCGCCATCGGGCGTGAAGGCGGGAGTGTCGTCGGTGTTCGCGTCGAGGACACCATCGAGGGTGACGGCGCTCGGCGCCGGGGCCCCCCGCGTCCCGGGGCGGACCGCGAGGACCGCCGCGAAAAGCGTGGCGCGCACAACGGTCGTCCGGAGGGAGCGGCTCACCGGACGGGCCGGGGAGCAGCGTCCGATCCGTCCGACCAGTGCGGCACGGGGATGAGGATCGTCACCATCGGCGTGTCGGACACCGCCCCGGAACCGTCGATGACAGCTCCCCCGTCATCGGCGCCAAAGGCGGATCCGGGGAGCGACCGGTCATTGAAGAACATGAGATGCGGCTTCCAGGCGTGCGGAGCGGTCTCGCTCAGGTACTGCTCGCGGGAGAGCATGTAGGCCATCGAGCCGGGGGCGGGGGCAGGGAACTCGTGCGAGGCGTAGGCCCGTGCGGCGCGCGCGTCGGCTTCGGCCGGGGTGGCGCCGCCCAGGATCCACTCCATCCGCTTGAGCCACATGGGGAGGACGGTCCGGGTGGCGGGGGCGTTGAA
>DASYXP010000076.1:0-1533 GCA_035934835.1 Gemmatimonadales bacterium
GCGTCGGCCGCGGACCTCAAGGGCCACGTCACCCTGGTGAACGCCGATGCCGCGCTCGCCGACACCGGCGAGACCGTGGTGTTCTTCACGCCCGACGCCAAGGTGCGCGTGAAGCCGCTCGCCGCCGTGAGCGTGGTGACCATGCAGGGCAAGTCCTTCGCGCCCCACGTGCTCACCGTCACCCAGGGCAGCACGGTGCGCTTCGCCAACGACGACATGATCCTGCACAACGTGTTCTCCACGTCGCAGGGCAACGACTTCGACATGGGCTTCTACGGCCACGGCCCGGGCAAGACCAAGACCTTCGAGCACCCGGGGCTGGTGCGTGTCTACTGCAACGTGCACCACGAGATGTTCGCCTACATCCTGGTGCTGGACACGCCTTACTACACCGACGTGGGCGACGACGGCGGCTTCGAGCTGCGCAACCTGCCCGCCGGGCCCGGCGAGATCACGGTGTGGAACCCGCGCAGCCCGCTGTGGCGCGAGCACGTGGACTCGGTGGCCGCGGCGGCGGTGGACCTCAAGCTCAACCTGAGCCGCTTCGCGATACCGGCGCACTTCAACAAGTTCGGCAAGCCCTACGACAAGGGCGCGAATCCGGGGTACTGACCGATGCTGTCGCGCCTGAGCTTCACCGCCCGCATCTTCCTCGCCTCGGCGCTGCTCGTGGCCGTGGCGCTCGGGGTCTCGGCCGCGGCCACCTACACCCGCGGCTACGCCATCGCCCGCGACGCCGCCAACGCCAGCCTCGACCACAGCCGCGCGGTGCAGCAGGACCTGCAGAAGCTGCGCTTCCAGCAGTTGAAGCTGATGTCGGCGATCCTGGCCTCGGACCCGGCCTTCCTTAGCTACGTGACCGAGGCGGGCGGCAACGGCCTCGGCGGCGGCACGGTGGACACGCGCTCCATCACCGACCTGCTCACCGAGCGCCAGGGCGAGATCGGCTTCGACTTCGGCATGGTGCTCGACCCGAGCGGGGCGCTCTTGGCCGAGAGCGGCGGCAGCACCACCCACGAGAACCTGGCCACGGACGCGGTGGTGGCCGCCGCGCTCCAGTCCCAGTCGCCGCACAGCGGCTATTGGCTGCGCGACGGGCATGCCTACCAGGTGGCGGTGGCGCCGCTCGCCAACCGCGACGAGCTCGCCGGCTATCTGGTGCTCGGCCTCGACGTGGACCAGGCGCTCTTGCAGGACGTGAAGCAGGTGAGCGGCGCGGAACTCGTGCTGCTCAACACCGGGGCGGGCGCCGCCACGGTGGTGGGCTCGACCCTCGACCCCCAGAAGCTGGAGGCGCTCGACCAGGCGCTCGCCGCGCGGCACCCGCTGCCTACCGGCCGCTTCGAACTCGCGGCGGGCGGCGAGCAGTGGCTCGCCTACGCCGAGCCGCTCGGCGCCGCCGGCACCGCGCTCACCATCACGTCCTTCGACCAGGCGGTGGCCGGGTTCCGCGCCATCCTGACCGACCAGCTCGTCACCGCGCTTGTGGCCCTGCTCATCGCCATCGCGCTCTCCGGTTGGCTGTCGCACCGG
>DASYXP010000079.1:0-3798 GCA_035934835.1 Gemmatimonadales bacterium
CGGCTTGCACGCCGATGAGGTTGACGCCGGCACCGCCGCCGGAGAAGCCGAAATGGTCGAACGCCGCCTCAGGACGAATCCACACCGGCCACCCCTTGGGGGTGAGCGTGGCACCGAACCGAGCATTAAATCCGGTGTTCAGGCCTGTGGTGGACGCCAACGAGAGTCCGACACCCACATTCCACTTGATTGGCGTGCCCTGCGCCTGAGCCGGGGCGGCCAGGACAGCGAGGCCGAGCGCAGCGGCAAGACCAGCCTTGACGAAGCCCTTCATCTGGAAGTCTCCTGGAACAAGGGGGTTGTGGCGTACGGGCCACGGGGCGTGACCCCGTCTGGCCTCCCTGCGGAACGGCAGGATGTGTAACAGTACGGCATCACCCATAAAATTCAACAGGTAAGCACACACTAACAAAACACAAAGAGTCATCCGTTGTAACAGCTATCCATGCCCCCCGTGGGATTCGAACCCACACTCGAGCGGGTTTAAGCCGCCTGCCTCTACCGATTGGGCTAGGAGGGCGGGGGGAATATAGACAGGCAACAGACGCTCAGACGCTCAGACGCTCGGGCGCAGGGACGCACAGGCGCAGGGAAGCAGGGGCTACCAGGCTATGCACGACCTGCCAGCACCGACTCGGACCGCGCGCCACGGGACGCCCTTGTGCTCCAGACCTCCGGCGTGCGCCCGTACGCCTGGCGGAACCCCTCCTGTACCTCCGCCACGACCCGCGGGGCGCGTCGGGGGTCGATCAGCGCGATGACGGCCCCACCCCACCCCGCCCCGGTGAGCCGAGCACCCCAGGCGCCGTGGCGCACCGTCAGGTCCACAAGCGTGTCGGCCTCGGGACACGACGACCCGTAATCATCGCGAAGCGAGGCGTGCCCGGCGACCAGGAGCCTCCCGACCTCGGCCAGGTCGCCGGCGCGCAACGCCGCCGCAGCCGAGCGGGTGCGGGCGGTCTCGGTGATGACGTGCCGCGCCCGGCGGGCGTGCGGCATCGGGAGCGCCGCGAGCACCCGCGGCAGGTCCGCGACCGGGATGGCCGCGAGGCTGGGCGCCACGATCCGCTGCTCGGCGAGGATGGCCAGGGCGCCCTCGCACTCCTTCCGCCGGCGATTGAGCTCCCCGGCCGCCAGTCGATGATGCACCCCGGTCTCGAAGACCCACACCTCGCCGGGGAACGGCACCGGGTCGATGGCGCCGGTGGCGGTCTCGAAGAGGAGCGCCTTCCCCGGTGCGCCGTGCGCGGCGATCGTCTGGTCCATCCGGCCGCAGCGGACGCCCACCTCATCGTGCTCGGCCTCGAACGCCACGTCGACCAGTTCGGCCGGCCGGAGTCGCGCCCCTGCCAAAAGCGACAGCGCCCTGGCCGCGGCGACGGTGAGCGCAGCAGAGGAAGAGAGCCCCGCGCCGACGGGCACCGTGGACGCCACCGCGAGGCTCGCGCCGGCCGGTGCGGCACGGCGGCGCCGGAGGGCGCGGACCACGCCGGCCAGGTAGTCGGTCCACTCGCCGCGCATCGGCGCGTCGGGATCGAACTGGTCCACCACGCCGTCGCGCGCAGAGACGGCGTCGAAGCGCCGGGCCCGCCCCGCCACGACGAGCGTGCGCCGCGCGATGGCCACCGGGAGCACCGGGCCCCCGTTATAATCCGTGTGTTCGCCGATGAGGTTGACGCGTCCCGGCGCCGAGGCCGCGGTGCGCGCGGCGCCGCGGAAGTGGCGTGCGTGGAGCTCGAATGCGACCCGGGTCGCGGAGGGTGCGTGCGGCACGTCCGATGGAGCCTGTGGTTGACGGTGGGGGCGCTCGCGGGCACGCCGGCCCTGGCGGTGGCGCAGCTCGCGCCGGTCGGGACGCCGAAGGGGCTCATCCGCCTCGAGCTGGGCGGCGGCTTCACCAGCGCCGACAGCCGCTATCTCGACGGCGTGGAACAGGACCTGGCGGGGGACTGGAACGGCGCCATCGGGTCCACGATGCTCCCCGGCCTCGCCACGGCCGAGCAGCAGATCCGCCAGCTCTCGGGCAACTCCAACTCTAACCTGAGCCTCGGACGTGCGAGCGTGCTCTCGACGTACCAGGCGGGGCGCACCGTCATCGGGATGTCGTACGGGCTCACGGGACGCCTGAGCGTCTTCGGCCGCCTCCCGATCATCCGCGTCCGCACACAGGAAACGCTGAAGCAGGATTCGGTCTCGGCCAACGCCGGCTTCAACCCCGCCGACCCGGTGTTCGGGAGCCCCACCGGCGCCGCTGATGCCGCCACCTTCTTCACCGGATTCAATTCCGCGCTCACGACGCTGGCCGGGAAGATCGCCGCCGGCGACTACGACGCGAACCCCACCGAGAAGGCGCTGGCCCAGCAGACCCTCGCCACCGGGACCGCGCTCCGTGACGGGCTCTACGGGCTGATCTCGGACCCGAACGGCGCCTCCCCGGTGCTGCCGGTCGCGACGAGCAGCGCCGGACTCGCCATCCTGAGCCAGATCACCTCGCTGCAGGGGACGCTGAGCGGCTCGCTCGGCGTGAGCGGATTCGCTTCCCTCCCCGACCTGCCGGCCCAGCGCTTCGGCCCCGGTGACTTCACGAACCTCCTGACCAACCCCCTGGGCCCCGGCAATGCGATCCTCCTCGACGGGATGATCCGCAACCGCCAGGGCGACGCGGAGCTCGGCGCCACGTACACGCTCGTCGATCATTGGCGCGAGGATGGCGGGACGGCCTTCCGCCTCGCCGCCACCGGCCTGGTGCGGCTCCCGACCGGCGTCGTACCCGTGGCCGGGATCCTCTTCGACCGGGGCACCGGCGACGGCCAGACCGACGTCGAAGGGAGCCTCGTGGCCGACATCGGGCGCGGGTCGCTCGGCGCCCGGATCACGGCAGATTACAACGACCAGCTTCCGGGCACGGTCACTCGCCGGGTCGCAGCACCCACCGCCGCGCTCGCCTGGGCCAGCACGACGGCGCCGGTGCGCTGGGATCCGGGCAACGAATTCACGCTTACGATCGCGCCCTACTTCCGGCTGGTGGACGGCTTCGCCGCGACCGGCGGAGCCACCTTCTGGAGCCACGGGAGCGACCAGGTGAGCTACGCCTCTACGCCGGCCCCGGGCGCGCCACCCGCGAGTCTCCTGGCCCTCGACACCAAGGCGAGCGCGACGATGCTCGAAGGCGGATTCCTCTTCAGCAGCAGCGGCGCCCGGGGCGGCAAAGGCCTCCCGGTCGAAGCGCACTGGACCTACCAGTTCGTGGCGAGCGCGGCGAGCGGACGAGTGGACAAGACCCGGCGGACGGCGATCGAGTTCAGGGTGTACTACAGGGTGAGGTAAGTGAGAAGTAAGAAGTGAGAAGTGAGAAGTAAGAAGGGAGATATGAGGGAAAGGGGAAGAGGGAAAAGCACGGCGGATTCCTGACAACTGTTGACTGATGACTGACGACTCATAGCTGAAAGCTGATAGCTGATAGCTGATAGCTGATAGCTGCCCCGAAGCTACTGCTTCCCTCCCAACAGCGCCGCCGCGTGCTTCCGCGCCGTCTCGGCGTCGGCGTCTCCCAGCATCCGCGCGAGTTCGGTGATGCGGTCCTCGCCGTGGATGACCTCGATGTCGCTGGTGGCGATCCCCCCCTTGGCCGCCTTGGAGACGACGAGGTGGCGGTCGGAGCGGGCGGCGATCTGCGGCAGGTGGGTCACGACCAGCACCTGATGCTTTCGGGCCACGGTCGCGAGCGCCTCGCCGAGCTGCGTGCCCACTTCCCCGCCCACTCCCGCATCGACCTCATCGAAGATCAGGGTCGGCACA
>DASYXP010000106.1:0-16282 GCA_035934835.1 Gemmatimonadales bacterium
GCGTCGGAGCTCGGCCTCGTCGACGTCCGGGGGCCGAAGGAGTTCACGGGCGAGGTCACCGCCCCGCCCGAGTACCCGAACGAGCACGCCCAGCGGGGCGGGCACATCCCCGGCGCCCGCAACATCCCGTGGGGCAAGGCGGTCGACCCCGCCTCCCACACATTCAAGTCCGCCGATGACCTCCGCCTGCTCTACGAACAGGAGCAGGGACTCTCCGCCGAGGACGAGGTCGTCGCCTACTGCCGCATCGGCGAACGCTCCTCCCACAGCTGGTTCGTCCTCACCTACCTGCTCGGCTATCCCCGCGTGCGGAACTACGACGGGTCGTGGACAGAGTGGGGGAACGGTGTCGGCCTGCCGATCGAGAGGCCCTGATTGGCGAAGGCTGAGCGCTTAGGGCTTAGAGTTCAGATCGAAGACTGGATGCGGATCTGGGAGGTATTCACCTTCGCAAGCCCTAAGCCCTAAGCCCCGCACTCATCCGCTTCACC
The DNA here is from genome assembly GCA_035934835.1 of Gemmatimonadales bacterium. GTDB lineage: Bacteria > Gemmatimonadota > Gemmatimonadetes > Gemmatimonadales > GWC2-71-9 > CAMLHU01. The sequence continues at coordinate 492 of DASYXP010000106.1, forward strand.
CGCCCCAGGATCGCCGTCAGCCCCTGCATCCGGGTCATCCCCAGCAGTTCCGACAGCCGCAGCCGATCGAGCAGGTCATCCGGCACCGCCGCCACCTCGGCCGGGGTGGCGCCGTCGAGCTGCCTGATGAGGAGGGAGAGGAAACCCCGCACCGTCGGCGACTCGCGCGGTACGTCCGCGTGGATCCGCACCTGCCCCCCCGGCGCCTCGACATAGAGGAACACCGGCGTCTGGCATTCGTGCACCAACCCCACGCCCCGTTCCTTGAGCGGCGCCAGCGCGGCCGGCAGGTCGGGGAGCTTCCGGGAATAGTCGAGCAGCATCTCGAGCCGGGTGTCGCGATCCGCACCCTGGAACCGGGCGATGAGCCTGTCGAGGTCGGGCATGTCGGTAAGGTAGCGAGTAGCGAGTAGCGGGTGGATTGCGGTAGCGGATCCCGAGGGACGTCCCCCCGGGACCCGCGACCCGCGCGTTACGCGCTACGCGTCCCCCGCTGTCCGCTACTCGTTAGTGGCTCACCTTCAGGCATCCCTCGGGAAGACTACGGAGTGTGACCCCCGTCACTTGCTTCCGCGGGCACTCCGGCTAGGCTCAGGGGCGCCGCGCCGGCACGGGCGGGCTCGTCATTCGCAACGCATCACCCCGGAGGACCGATGAAGATGCAGCTGATCGCCCTTGCGGCCGGCACGATGCTCGCCGCCGCGTGCAGTGAAGTGGGTGGCCCGGGAAGCACCGCCGGGCTCACCCCGGTCTCATTCGCCATCTCCACTCGGCCCGCCTCGTCCGCGCCATCGGCGATGGCGTCTGAGTCGTTCAATGACGGCAACGGGAACACCCTGATCGTCGATTCCGCCTTCGTGGTGGTGCGGAAGCTCCGGCTCGAAGGGGGTCCCACCGCCGCCTGCGCGCCGGACTCCTCGGGCGACATGGGCCCCGATGACTCCCTCGGCATCCACGACAGCACCGACGTGCACGACAGCACCGGGGTGGAGCACGACTCGATGGGCACGGCCCCGATCTTCCGCGATGGCGGCGGCGATGATGGTTGCGATGGGCTCAAGCTGGGGCCCTTCCTTGTCCAGCTGCCGCTGGCCGGCGGCGCGGCCCAGCAGTTCACCGTCAACGTGGACTCGGGTACCTACACCTCGGTGATGTTCCAGATACATCGGCCCCTTGGCGCCAATGACACTGCGTTCGTCTCGGCGCATCCGGACTACAACGGCGTCAGCATCAGGGTGTTCGGTCACTGGAACGGGACCCCGTTCGACTTCACGACCGGCGTCACCGACGTCCAGCACGTGGAGTTCAACCCGCCGCTGGTCATCGGGGCGGCGCCGGCCACCTTCACGCTCTCGGTGGACCTCTCCGGGTGGTTCCGCGCGCCGGACAGCACGCTCGTCGACCCGATGACCGCGCTGGACGACAGCACCAACGCGCCCCTGGTGCGCGGGAACATCCTGCGGTCGTTCCACGCTTTCCGTGACGACAACCACGACGGCGAGGACGATCACCTCGAGCACTGAAGGCTGCCGTACCGGGTGACGGGTAGCGGGTGGCGGGTGGGTTGCGGGCAACGGGGCACGGGGAGCATTGCTCCCGCTCCCCGGCACCCGTGACCCACCCGTCACGCATCACCCGTCACTCGCCACCCGTCACGCATCATCGCCACTCGCCACCCGCCCTTCGACTATCTTCCCGCCCCGATGGAAGTCCAGGTCTTCGGCACCCGCAAGAGCGCTGCGACGCGTGCGGCGCTCCGCTTCTTCGCGGAGCGCCGGGTCAAGGTCCACTTCGCCGACCTGGACGAGCGCCCCGCGTCGCCCGGTGAGTTGCGACGCTTCGCGCAGAAGTTCGGCGTCGCGACCCTGGTCGACCGCACGTCGCGCCGCTTCGCCGAGCTCGGGCTCGGCGCGGCGGGGCTGTCGGACGAGCGGTGGCTCGAGCGCCTGGCCGAGGAGCCGCGGCTCCTGGTCACTCCCCTGGTACGCTTTCAGCAGCGCCTGACCGTCGGCCCCGCCGAACCGGAATGGCGCGCATGGACGGGAAAGTAGGATGAGCCAGCTCTCGATCGGCGGCGTCGCAGTGCGCTACGCCTCCACCACGCTCCTCTCCAACGTCACCTTCACGGTGGAGCGGGGCGAAAAGTGGGGCGTCGTCGGCCGGAACGGCAGCGGCAAGACCACGCTCTTCAACCTGATCACCGGCGACCTCGAGCCGACGTCCGGCAGCGTCTCGAAGCAGGCCGGGCTCCGCATCGCGCTGCTCGACCAGCATCGGGACTTCGGCGAGGCCGAATCGGTGTGGGATGCGGCCGCGCTCGCGTACGCCGACCTCTTCGCGCTGGAAAGGGACATCCACGAGCAGGGCCACCGCCTGGCCGAGCTCGGCGACAAGGTGACCCCCGAGATCCTGCAGCGCTACGCCGATGACCTGGAGCGCTTCGAGCACCTGGGCGGATACCAGGCCCACGCCCGGGTCGATGCGGTGCTCCAGGGACTTGGCTTCGACCCCGAGGCGGCGAAGACCACGCCGGTGCGCGTGCTGAGCGGGGGCGAGCGCGGGCGGCTCGGCCTCGTGCGCCAATTGGTCGAACCCGCCGACCTCCTCCTCCTCGACGAACCGACCAACCACCTCGACCTCGAGACGACCACCTGGCTCGAGGGGTACCTCAAGGGCCTCGCCGAGACGGTCATCCTCATCACCCACGACCGCGACTTCCTGGAGCGGGTGGTCGACCACATCCTCCACCTCGAGGGTGGCTCCGCCGTCCCCTACACCGGCAAGTACAGCACCTTCGTCCAGGTCAGGATCGAGCGCCGGCTCGCCGCCGAGAGGGCCTACGACAAGCAGGCCTCGGCCATCGCGCGGGAGGAGGACTACATCCGGCGGAACATCGCCGGGTTCAACGCGACCAACGCGCGGGGCCGGCGTCGGCGGCTGGACAACATCCCCCGCCTCTCGCTGCCCGTGGGCGAGGCGGGGGTGAGCCCCTTCACGCTCACCGCCGGGAGCCGCGGCGGCGACCAGGTGCTGATGGCGGAGGACGTGAAGGTGGCCGTGGGCGACCGGGTCCTGCTCGACCGCTTCTCATCCCGGGTCAAGCGGGGCGACGTGATCGGCTTCGTCGGCGCGAACGGGGCAGGGAAGACCACGCTCCTCAAGACCCTCCTTGGCGAGCGCCCCGCCGAGGGCGGCACCGTCCGCGTGGGCGATGGCACCGTGGTCGCATACTACCAGCAGGACCTGGGGCAGGTGCCGCCCGAGAAGACCATCTACGACATCATCGCCGACCTCCGGCCCAAGTGGACCCGCGGGGCGGTGCAGGGGCACCTGGGCACCTTCGGCTTCTCCGGCGACTCGGTACTCCGCGTCGCGGGATCGCTCTCCGGGGGCGAACGCGCCCGCGTGGCGCTCTCGATGATGGCGCTGGCGGAGGCGAACCTGCTGGTGTTCGACTAACCGACCAACCACCTCGACGTCGAGTCCATCGAGTCGCTGGAGGAAAGTCTTGAGGCCTATGACGGCACGGTGATCCTGGTGAGCCACGACCGGGCGCTCCTCCGGAACCTGGTCACCCGGGTCTGGGCGCTCGACAACGCCCGGATCGACGACGTTGAAGGGACGTTCGATGACTGGGAGGCGTTCCGAGCGGCCCGGGAGAAGCGGGCCCGGACCGCGGCCGCGGAGGCCCGCCAGGCCGAGGCGAAGAAGCCCAGGCAGAAGGCCGATCCGGAGGAGGAGCGGCGGGCCCGCCAGTCGGCCGAGCGGACCGCAGGGCGGAAGCGCGAGGCCGCCGAGGGGAGGGTGCAGCGGCTCGAGGGCGCCGTGCGCGAGCTCGAATCGCGCCTGGCCGATCCGGCGCTGTACCAGGGGAAGGATGGAGCCGGCGAGGCGGCGCGCCTCAACGCCGAACTCACCTCCAGGAAGGCCGAACTCGACCGCGCGATGGAGGATTGGGCCGCCTTGAACTGACGTGCCCGTCGCCTGCCGCAGCCTCCGAAACGACAAACCCCCGCATGCCTTGCGGGGGTGATCATATCGTCGATCTTCCTGCGCTGATAGCTGATAGCTGATAGCTGATAGCTGATAGCTGATAGCTGATAGCTGATAGCTCTACTTCCCCATCTCGAATCGGCAGCGCGCCCGGCCGCCGGTGCGGTCGCATTGCTCGGTGACTCGCCGCCCGGTCGCTCCCGACAGCAGCGCTTCGACACCGTGGCACACGACCGGGTGGGTCGAGGTGACCTCCGCCAGGGGACACGCCAGGCCGTCGAGCGTGATCGTCCCGTTCGTGGCCGCCGAAGCGACCACGCCGCCGAGCTCGGCGAGAGCTGCCGCCGCGGCGGCGATGCATTCGTCATCCGCGGCGCCCCGCGCCGGCCGCACCCGGGGCGCCAGCCGCTGACCGGTGGCGCGGAGCAGGTCCTCGAGCTGCTGAGGGTCGAGGCGCGTCGCGAGCTCATCCAGCAAGCCCCGCAGGACGGGGGCGTAGGCCCTGGAGAACTGCGCCTCCGCCGCGGGCGTCAGCCGGTAGATGTGGGCCGGCTTCCCCACCCCGCGGCGCATCCCGTCCGACTGGATCAACCCATCCCGCTCGAGGAGTGCCAGGTGCCCCCGGATCGCGTTCGGCGTGAGCCCGATGGCGCGGGCCAGCGCCTCGGCCGTGCGCGGCTCGCGCCGCAGGAGGTCGACGATCCTTCCGCGGCTCGTCTGCAGGAATCGCTGATTCCAGACGGTGCTTACCATATACTAAACCTATAATGGCAATGGAGTTATGTCAATTACGCAATAAAACACTTGTGTAAATGGCGTAATGTGATAGCTTCCGGTCCGGCCCGAGTGGCCAGGACACCAATTCCCCACCAGACACCCCGTTCCGGAGGCAAGTATGAAACACTTGGTCCTTCCCATCGCCGCCATCGTGGCATTGGCCGCGTACGCCCCCACCCCGACGCACCCGGTCCACCCCGCCGCCGCCGCGCTCGATGACGCCACCATCGTGGCCATCTTCGATGCCGCCAACACGGCCGACATCGAGACCGGTGACCTCGCCGCCAGGATGGGGCACGACCAGCGGGTCCGCGCCCTCGGCGCGCAGTTCTCCCACGATCACGCCACCGTCCGCCAGCAGGGCCGGGACCTCGCCAAGAAGCTGGGCGTCACCCCGACGCCCCCGGCCGGGGACAAGAGCGCCGCCGACCAGGCCGCGGTGATGAAGCTGCTTCGGAGCAAGAAGGGCGCGGCATTCGACAAGGCCTACCTGCAGCACGAAGTGGCCTTCCACGCCGCCGTCATCGACGCGGTCACCAAGACGCTCCTCCCCGCGATCCAGAACGCCGAACTCAAGGCTTTCGTGGAAAAGGTGGCGCCCGCGTTCCAGGGCCATTTGCTCGCCGCCCAGGAACTTGAGAAGCAACTCGGAGACTGAGCCGGCAGGCCCCGGCCATCCGGCCGGGGCCCACCGGAACCTCCGGGGAGCGGCGCTCGTTCCCCGGTAGGCCTTCTCTCACGGACATCCCATGACCGATCACGCCGCACCCTTGTCCGGACCAGATCTCGCCGCCGGCATTCCGCTGGCCGACATTCCCGACGGCGGGATCCTGCTGGGCCACGCCCAAGGCGAGGCGGTACTGCTCTCCCGCAGTGCACAGGAGGTCTTGGCCATCGGTGCCACGTGCACGCACTACGGCGGGCCGCTCAGCGAAGGACTGGTGGTCGACGGCACGGTACGCTGTCCCTGGCACCACGCCTGCTTCAGTCTCCGCACCGGGGAGGCGCTCGCGGCTCCGGCGCTTCGGCCGGTCGATCGCTGGCTGGTCGAGCGCCGCGGCGACCTGGTGGTGGTGCGGTCGAAGGCGCCGGCCGCCGCGCCCCGTCGGCCGGCGGGTGCCACCCCGGGATCGATCGTGATCCTGGGCGCCGGCGCCGCCGGGGCCGCGGCGGCCGAGCGGCTGCGGCGCGAGGGGTATGGCGGGTCGCTCACGCTGGTCGACGCCGAACCCGACGGCCCCGTCGACCGTCCCAACCTCTCCAAGGATTACCTGGCCGGCTTCGCTCCGGAGGAGTGGATCCCCCTCTTCCCGGACGACTGGTTCACCCGGCACCAGGTCACCCGCCGCTTCGGCGTGCGCGCCTCGGCGATCGATCCCGCAGCGCGCATCGTGACGCTGGTGGACGGCAAGCGCCTGTCCTTCGACCGGCTGCTGATCGCCACCGGCGCCGATCCGGCCCGGCTCCCGATCCCCGGTGCCGACCGGCCGCACGTCCATACACTGCGTTCCCTGGCCGACAGCCGCAAGCTCATCGCCGCCGCGGGGAAGGCCCGGCGCGCCGTCATCATCGGCTCCGGATTCATCGGCCTTGAGGTCGCGGCTTCGCTCCGGTCGCGCGGCCTTGCCGTGGACGTGGTGACCCCGGACTCCCGGCCGCTCCAGCTCCAGCTCGGCATCGAACTGGGCGGATTCGTGCGCCAGCTGCATGAGGAGCACGGCGTCCGGTTCCACCTGCGCGCGGGTGTGGAGGCGATTACGCCGTCCGAAGTGAAGTTGGTGGGAGGCTCGGCGGTCCCGGCGGAACTCGTGGTGCTCGGCGTGGGCGTGCGGCCCGCGATGTCACTGGCCGCCGCCGCCGGGCTCGCGGTCGATGGCGGCATCCTGGTCGATGAATTCCTGGAGACGAGCTCGCCGGGGATCTTCGCCGCCGGGGACGTGGCCCGCTGGCCCGATCCGCGGTCCGGTGGCCGCTCGCGGGTGGAGCACTGGGCCGTGGCGCAACGCCAGGGCCAGGTGGCCGCGCTCAACCTGCTGGGCGGACGCGAGCCCTTCCGGGCGGTGCCGTTCTTCTGGAGCCAGCACTACGACGCGACCATCGCGATGGTCGGCGACCCCACCGGCTGCGATCGCGTCGTGGTACGTGGCACGCCGGCGTCGCGGGACTGCCTGGTCGGGTTCCACCGGAAGGGCAAGGTGGCCGCGATCGCCACGATCGGCCGGGATCGAGCAAGCCTGCAGGCGGAGGCCGCCTTCGAGCGCGGGGACGAAGCGGCGCTCCGCGCGCTCGTGGCCGACGGCGGTCCGGCCTAGGGCGTCGCCCGGAGCGCGGGTGCACGTACCCGCTTCGATACGCTCACTCGCAACCACATCCCCGCGAGCCCGTGGCCGGGTACGGCGCAGAAGAGCCGATACTCGCCGTCGGGTGCGGTGAACCGGATCGTCTCGACCGCTCCCGGCGGGATCCCCTCGAGGAGCCGGGCGCTCGCGGCCCCGGGTACCACGGGCGGGACGGCCTGCACCGGCAGCGGGTCGGTCGCGCCGATGAGCTCGACGCTGTGCGGCAGCTTCGGGTCCAGGTTCCGGTGGCGCACCACCACCTCCCAGCCGCTCGGCACCTCGAGCGTCAGGTGTCCCGCCGTGAACCCGTTGAAGTTGAGCCCGCCGTTGGTCGGCGACGAGCCGGCCAGGAGCGTGAACGTGACGCGATGCGCCGCGCGGTCGACCCGAAGCCACGAGCGGTCGATCCGGGGCGGCGGCTGCTGCGCCGCGAGCGGCCCGGCGAGGAGGGCGAGGGCGGCGAGCTGGGGAAGGGGGCGCATCGTCAAAAGCTAATCCAGCCCCGCCGTGGGCTACCATCGGCGGGGGCGCCGAGTCAGATTGCGCCGATGCTCCTGACCATCGCCCTGCTCTGCCAGGACCCCCTCGCGGTGCGCGCCGACACGGTGCGAGCCCGCCACGACGCGGTCCACTACGACATCGCCGCCGCCATCGGCGACACTGGCCGGCGGTTCGCCGCCGAAGTCACCACCAGCTGGCTCCTCACGTCCAGCGCCCCGATCGTCGTGGCGCTCGATACGCCGTTCGCGGTGGTCGGCGTCTGGGTCGGCGATTCCGGCGGCCGGCAGCTGCACCGCGTGGCCTGGAAGCGCGATGGCGGCCTCATCGTCATCCCCCACACCGGCGGCGCCGGCGACTCCGCCGTCACCCGGATCCGCTACCACGGCACGCCGGTCGACGGCCTCATCATCCGCCGCTCCGCCGACGGCACCTTCACCGCCTTCGCGGACAACTGGCCCGACCGCGCGCATCGGTGGTTCCCGAGCCAGGATGTTCCTGGCGACAAGGCCACCGCCTCCTTCCGCATCGATGCGCCGAAGGGATACCAGGTCGTTGCCAACGGGCGGCTGGTCGGGGTCGACACGCTGAAGGACGGCGGCACCGTCTGGCGCTATCAGCAGGACGCGCCGGTCTCCCCCTACAACCTGGTCTTCGGGCTCGCCCGGTTCGCGGTGGCCCGCCTCGGCCCGGCGGGGTGCGCGGTCGCGTGCGTGCCGATGTCGGTGTGGACGTACCCCGCCGATTCGGCGTATGCCGTCACTGGCCCCTTCCGGCGCGCCGGGGAGATCCTCGACTTCCTCCAGCGGACGATCGGCCCGTTCCCGTACGCCAAGCTCGCCCACGTCGAGTCGAGTACCCGCTTCGGCGGGATGGAGAACGCTTCGTCGATCTTTTACGACGAGAACGCCTACCGGTCGCAGCGGATGAGCGAGGAGACCGTGGCGCACGAGAGCGCGCACCAGTGGTTCGGCGACGCGGTGACCGAGGCCGACTGGCACCACCTCTGGCTCTCCGAGGGATTCGCGACCTATTTCGCCGCGCTCTGGGTGGGCCACGCCGACGGCGATTCCGCTGGCCGCGCCGACTGGGCCCGCTCGGCCCAGGCGGTGTTCAAGTCCCCGGCCACCGAGCGGCCCATCATCGACAGCGCCGCCACCGACCTGATGCGCCTCCTCAACACCAACAACTACCAGAAGGGCGCCTGGGTGCTCCACTCGCTGCAGCGCCTGGTGGGAGACTCAGCGTTCTTCGCCGGGATCCGCGCCTACTACGCGCGCTTCCGTGATCGCACGGCGCTCTCGAGCGACTTCGCCTCGGTCATGGGCCGGGCCGCCGGCACCGACCTGCGCTGGTACTTCGACCAGGCGCTGCTGCAGCCCGGGTATCCGAAGCTCGAGGTCCGGAGCGCCTTCGATTCAGCCGCCGGCCTCCTCACGCTCACGGTGCGGCAGGTCCAGCCCGCAGGATGGGGCACGTTCCGGCTGCCGGGCCTGACATTCGTGGTCGATGGCGTCGCCTCCCGGCACGACGTGGCCGGATCCGAGACGGTCATCACCCTCGACCACGTGGCCCGGGCTCCCGCGTCCATCGCGGTCGACCCCGACGGCGACTGGCTCCTCCAGGCCACGGTCATCAAGTGAGGTCGCTGGGCCGGGCCCGGCTTGAGATCGCCGGCGCGGCACTCCTCTTCTCGACCGGCGGCGCGGTCATCAAGGCGACGACCTTCTCGGGCTGGCAGGTGGCCGGCCTCCGCTCCGCCGTGGCGGCGGTCGCGGTGCTCCTCCTCCTCCCGTCATCCCGTCGCGGGTGGAGCTGGCGGACGCTGGTGGTGGCCGTGGCCTACGCCACCTGCCTCATCCTCTACGTCACCGCCAACAAACTCACCACCGCCGCCAACACGATCTTCCTCCAGTCCACCGGGCCGATCTACATCCTGCTCCTGGCGCCGTGGCTCCTGAAGGAGAAGGTCTCGCGCGAGGACCTGGTGGTGCTCGCGGTGATGGTGGTCGGGCTGCTCTGCTTCTTTGCCGGCGCCGAGCCGCCGCTCCGGTCGGCCCCCGACCCCGCCACCGGCAATGTCCTTGCTGCCTTGGCCGGGGTGGCGTGGGCCTTCGTGGTGATGGGGCTCCGGTGGCTCGGCCGGTCCGCGGGCCCGGAGGTCGCCGATCCGGCGATGAGCGCCGTGGCGCTGGGCAACCTCCTGGCCGCGCTGGTGGCGCTCCCGTTCGGCTGGCCCCTGGGGCACGGCGGAACCGCCGACTGGGCCGCGATCGGTTTCCTGGGCGTGGTGCAGATCGGGATCGCCTACCTGCTCATGAGCCGCGCGGTGCGGGTGCTCCCAGCCTTCGAAGCCTCGGTGCTGCTCCTGCTGGAACCGGCGCTCAATCCGTTCTGGGCGTGGCTGGTGCAGGGGGAGATCCCCGGGGCCTGGGCGCTGGCGGGCGGGGGGCTGATCCTGGGCGCCAGCGTCGCCAAGAGCTGGTGGGATTCCCGCGTTCCGGCGCCCGCCTGACGCGTTTTCGGGAGGTTGCCTGAGGCGGGTCGTTTCACTAGTTTTGGCGGCCCGGAAGTGCCCGTGGTGGTTGTAGCTCAATCGGTTAGAGCGCCGGTCTGTGGCACCGGAGGTTGCGGGTTCGATCCCCGTCAGCCACCCTGTGGAAGTGGAGAGCTTAGACCTCCAGGCTCTCCCCAGAGGTCCGTAGCTCAATTGGTAGAGCACCGGTCTCCAAAACCGGGGGTTGCAGGTTCGATTCCTGCCGGGCCTGTCGCGATGGACGAAGTCGATGGCGCTATCGTCTAGGGGACTAGGACGGGGCCCTCTCAAGGCCCAAACACGGGTTCGAATCCCGTTAGCGCTATGCCGGGGTGGAAGACCTGGGGTCGGGGCGTGATACAGCAGGTTCTAGGTTCTAGGCGCTAGGTGTTCGGAAGGTCAACGGAGCACCTAGTACCTGATACCTAGTACCTCGAACCCGGAAATACGGCCCCATCGTCTATCGGTTCAGGACGCGACCCTTTCAAGGTCGAGAGACGGGTTCGACTCCCGTTGGGGCTATCACAACTGACGCGCCGCTAGCTCAATTGGCAGAGCAAGTGACTCTTAATCACTAGGTTGAAGGTTCGATTCCTTCGCGGCGCACTCACCCGGACGCCCGCTCACCCGAGCGGGCGTTCGTCGTTCCAGCTCCGACCGCACGGCCGGCGCGCGCGTTACCTTCCCAGCATGATGGCCCATTTCTGGCTCGCCGCCCTGGCCGCGCTCCTGGCCGCCACCCTCGCCGCCGTCACCGGCTTCGGTGGGGCGGCCGTCCTCCTGCCGGTGCTGGTGGCCATCGTCGGGGTCCGTGCCGCCATCCCGGTGCTCACGGTGGCGCAGCTCATCGGGAACGGCAGCAGGGTCTGGTTCAATCGCGGTGAATTGGATTGGAGGCTGGTCGGGTGGTTCTCGATCGGGGCGCTCCCCTGCGGGATCCTGGGGGGGATGCTCTTCGCCGCGGCCCGGATCCCGGTGCTCCTCCGCCTGCTCGGCCTTTTCCTGGTCGGTGTGGTGCTCTGGCGCCGCTTCCGTCCCGGATCGCTGCCGCGTGTGCCGCCGCGGGGCTTTGCCGGCATCGGCGGCGCAGCCGCGCTCGTGTCTGCACTCACGGGCAGCGTCGGGCCGGTGATGGCCCCGTTCTTCCTGTCCGCAGGACTGGTCAAGGGGGCCTACATCGGGACCGAGGCGCTCGCCACCGTGGTCATGCATGTTGCCAAGCTGGGAGCGTACCGTGCGGGCTCGGTGCTGCCGGGATCGGCCATCTTTGCGGGTCTCGCGCTCGGGCCGATGATGATCGTGGGCTCGTGGATCGGGAAGCGGGTCGTCGACCGCCTGCCGGAGCGGATCTTCGTGGCACTCATCGAGGTCACGATGGTCGGCGCCGGGATCGCGTTCCTGGCCCGCGCCTGATGGCGGCGGGGAGACTCGCATCGTCACCTTTGCCGCTGGCCTCCGCCCCGATGTAGCTTACGCGCATGCTCTCGACCATCCTGCTCCTCTCGTCCCTGTCCGCACCACCGTCCATCGCATCACTCCCGGCCCCCCGGCCCCGGCCCCGGCCCCGGCTCGTCGTGCTCATCGCCGTCGACCAGTTCCGGCCCGATTACCTCACCCGCTTCGACCGCCAGTTCACCGGCGGCTTCCGGCGGATCCTCGACCAGGGGACGGTGTTCCTGAACGGGGAACAGGACCACGCGGTGACGGTCACGGCACCCGGGCACTCCACGATGCTCTCCGGTCGCTCACCCGCCAGCACCAACGTCCTGACCGACGAGCTCGGCGCGCCCGACCCGGCGTATCCGATCCTTGGCGCTCCGGAAGCCACCGGGGCCTCGCCGATGCGGTTCCGTGGCACGGCGCTCTTCGACTGGATGCGCGCCGCCGATTCCGGCGCCCGGGCACTGTCGGTCTCCCGGAAGGACCGGGGCGCCATCTTCCCGATCGGCCGGGCCCGGCAGGACGTGTACTGGTATGTGGACGGGCGCTGGACCACGAGCACCTACTACCGCGACTCGCTCCCGGCGTGGCTCACCGCGTACGACGCCCGACCCGGTGCGCGCGCCCTGGCCGGCCGGGCGTGGGATCTCCTGCTCCCCGAATCGGCCTACGCCGAGCCCGACAGTGAGCCGTATGAGCACGGCGGCCGGGATTTCGTCTTCCCCCACCTGCTCCCAACCGACTCGACCCAGGCGGCCGACAAGGTGATCGACTTCCCATGGATGGACTCCCTCACGCTCGACGTGGCGCTCGAGGGGGTCCGGCAGCTCAAGCTCGGCCGCACCGGGCACACCGACCTCCTCAGCATCTCCCTTTCGTCCACCGACGCGGTGGGGCACGCCTTCGGGCCCGACTCCCGCGAGATCCAGGACCAGGTGCTGCGCGTCGATCGCTGGCTCGGCCAGTTCCTTGATTCCCTGTCGAAGCTCGTGCCCGAGGACAGCGTCGTCTTTGCCCTCACCGCCGACCACGGGGTCACACCGTATCCCGAGGACCTCCTTGCCCGGCACCAGCCCGGCGGGCGGATCTCGCTCAAGGCCATCGTGGCGCGGCTCAACGCCACGTATGGCCCCCGATTCTCGGTGCCGTTCACCTTCGCTGAGGCGGCCGGGCTCATTTCGGGCGACGTGAATGCGCTCCGCGCCCGCGGCATCGATGTCGACAGCCTGGCGGGCGCCGTCGCGGCCGAGATCCGGGCCCTGGACGGCGTGGTGCAGGTGTATACGCCCAGAAGCCTCGCCGCCGCGAGCGACGCCGACTCCAACGCTGGCCGCTGGCGCCGCGAACTCCCCGCCGACTTCGGCTGGCTGGTGGCGGGTGTGGCCAAAGCCGGCTATCAATGGGCCGATGGTCCCAGGTCGACCGAACACGGCACCACCAACAGCCCCGACGTGCTGATCCCGATGGCCTTCTGGGGCGAGGGGATATCCGCCGCACGTCCGGCGCGGGTCGTGCGCTCGGTCGACATCGGGCCGACGCTCGCCTGGCTGGTGGGCGTCAAGCCGACGGAGCGGGTCGAGGGGCGCCCGCTCCCGGAGGTGACCGGCGCCAAGGCGCGGTGATGCCCCGGTATCCAAAGCTTCCGTGTTTCCCCTGTCCCCACGACGCCGCGTGCTGTGCCTGGGGGACCACGCTCTCCGACGACGAGGCGGCGGCCGTCCGGCGCGAGTTCGGCCGGGAGACCGTCTATCGCACCCGGTGGGGGGAATGGCGCACGCGGGTGCGGGCGCGCCGATGCGTCTTCTATGACCGGTCGGCGGGCTGCACGCTGCACGACCGCCCGTACTATCCGGCCGTCTGCCGCGGCTTCCCCTGGACCGACGCCGAGACCGGCGGGCCGTACGAGTTCGACCAGACCATCTGCCCGGAATTCATCTCCCGTCCCGAGCTTGTCCGGATCGGCAAGCGCCCGGAGCCGTGAGCCACCCAAGGAGGGCCTGCTCGTGTCCGCGTCGACTCCCGTGACCCGCCGTGCGTTGCAGGTCACCTGTTGCCTGTCGCTCATTTCCGCCGGCGCCCTGGGCGCCCAGAAGCCTGCCGCCCCGGATCCGGCGCTGGCGCACGCGGAGCGGCTGCTCTCGCGCGTGCCCCTCATCGACGGGCACAACGACCTCCCGTGGGTCATCCGCACCGATTCGGCGGCGCCGATGTCGGTCGAGGCCTACGACATCCGCGGGCACGTGAGCGGGATGACCGACATCCCCCGGATGCGCGCCGGCCACCTCGGCGCCCAGTTCTGGTCGGTGTACACCCCGGGCGAGGACAAGGACAGCGGCTACGCCCGCCTCCAGCTGGAACAGATCGACATCGCCCGCCGCATGATCGCGCGGTATCCCGAGGCGCTGATGCCGGCCTACACCGCCGCTGACATCGAGCGGGCCTTCAAGGCCCACAAGGTCGGCTCGCTCCTCGGCCTCGAGGGCGGGCACGCCATCGAGAACTCCCTCGGCGCGCTCCGCGCCTACTACGACCTCGGCGTGCGCTACATGACGCTCACGCACAACGTCACGCTCGACTGGGCCGACGCTTCGCTCGATTCCGCGCGGCACGGCGGCCTCACGCCGTTCGGCAAGGAAGTGGTGCGGGAGATGAACCGGCTGGGGATGCTGGTGGACCTGGCCCACGTGTCGCCGGGCACGATGAGTGCGGCGCTCGACGTCTCCGAGGCGCCGGTCATCTTCTCCCATTCGGGCGCCCGGGCGCTGGTCGACTCGCCGAGGGACGTGCCCGATTCGATCCTCGTGCGGGTGACGAAGAACGGCGGGGTGGTGATGGTGCCGTTCTATCCGCCGTTCATCAGCCCCACCGTCCACGATTCCGAGGCGAGCTACGGGCGCCAACTCGACAGCCTCGAGGCGGGCATCACCGACTCGGCCCAGCGTCGCTCCATCCGGCAGCGGTTCATTGCGGCGCACCCGATGCCCCACGCCACCATCAAGGACGTGGCCGACCAGATCGAGCATATCCGCGCCGTTGCCGGGGTCGACCACGTGGGGATCGGGAGCGACTTCGACGGGATCGACCAATGGCCCGATTCGCTCGAGGACGTCTCCACCTACCCGCGGCTCTTCGCCGAGCTGATCCGCCGCGGATGGAGCGACCCGGACCTCACCAAGCTCGCCGGCGGCAACATCCTCCGGGTGATGCGCCAGGCGGAGGCCGTGGCCGCGCGGCTGCAGCGCGAACGGGCGCCGAGCGTGCGGACGATCAGGGAACTGGACCGGTAGCGGGGCTCGCGAACGAGGAACGGGCGGGGAACGGGATCGGGTCGCGCGTTGTCGTGATGTTGCCTGCGGCATTTCGATGGTGGTCCGGCCGCACGGCGCCGCTATGATCGGCAATGGCGAAGACGTTCGAGGAACTGCTGGTGTGGCAGGAATCCCGCGCCCTGGTCCGAGAGGTCTACCGGATCTCCGAGTCCGGGGATTTTCGTCGGGACTTCGCGCTGCGCGCGCAGATCCGCCGGGCGGTCATTTCGATCCCCTCCAACATCGCTGAAGGATTCGAACGCGGCGGCAGGCGGGAGTTCCGGCAGTTCGTGGCGGTGGCGAAGGGGTCGTGCGGTGAAGTGCGCACTCAGCTCTACATCGCGCGTGACATCGGTCACGTTGAGCCGGGTGCAGCCGATCTGCTGATCGAACGGACCGTGCAGATCGGTCGGATGCTTGGTGCGCTCCGACGAGCTCTCATCCCGGCCGGCAGACGAGCGTGATCACCCGCCACTCGGCCCTCGATCCCCACCCGCCACCTGATTCGCGCTCCCCGTGCCCCCGCTGCGTGCGAACCAGATGCCTCCGCCGAACAAGAAGATCGCGGCGAAGGCGAACCACTGGATCGCGTAGCTCTCGTACGGCCCCTCGTCGAGGACCGGGGCATCAAGCCGCCGGGGCCAGCGGGGAAGCGTCGAGTCATCGGCCTGGAAGAGGAGCACCGGCAGCACCGGGTAGGGAAGCCGCGCGGCCATCGCGCGGTCCGGCCGGCGCCAGGTGACCGCCCCGCCCACCGCGCGCCGCGCACCGCTGTCCGGTGTGGCATCGAGCGGAAGGGCTATGCCCTTCACCACTCGGGGCCCCGGCTCCTCCAGGGTGTCCGGGCGGGCGGTGAACCCGTCCGAAGCAGGTATGAACCCCCGCAGCACCAGCACGGCG
>DASYXP010000136.1:0-6798 GCA_035934835.1 Gemmatimonadales bacterium
CCATCCACGCCCGGACCGAGGCGATCCAGGAGCACTTCGCCACGATCACCAGCCACGTGATGGAGAACCTCAGCGGCGTCCGGATCGTGCGGGCGTACCGACAGGAGGGGGCGGAGACCGACGCCTTCGGCCGGCTCAGCGAGGAGTACGTCCGGCGGAACCTGGCCCTCGTCCGGGCCTACGGCGCCTTTCAGCCGATGCTGATGGGCCTGGGCGCCCTCGGCTCGGTGGTGGTGCTCCTGGTCGGCGGCCGGCTGGTCATCGCCCACACGATGTCGCTCGGCGCCTTCGTGGCCTTCGGCGTCTACCTCACGATGCTGGTCTGGCCGATGATCGCGCTGGGCTGGGTGGTCAACCTGGTCCAGC
This sequence comes from Gemmatimonadales bacterium, assembly GCA_035934835.1. Taxonomy (GTDB): domain Bacteria; phylum Gemmatimonadota; class Gemmatimonadetes; order Gemmatimonadales; family GWC2-71-9; genus CAMLHU01. The sequence goes on from DASYXP010000136.1 coordinate 367, forward strand.
GCGGCGCCGCGTCGATGGGCCGCGTCAATGCCATCCTCCACGAGGCGCCGACGATCACCTCGCCCGCCGAGCCGGCCGTCCTGCCCCCCGCCGCCGGCGCCCGCACGCTCACCTTCGAGGACGTCTGGTTCCGCTATCCCGGCGCCGAGGACCGCGGCTGGGTGCTGGAGGACGTGTCGTTCACGCTGGCCGCCGGCGAATCGCTGGGCGTGGTCGGCGCCACCGGGGCCGGCAAGTCGACGCTGGTCGACCTCGTGGCCCGCACCTACGACCCCGACCGCGGCCGGATCCTGGTGGACGGCGTCGACATCCGGACGCTCTCCCTCGACGACCTCCGGCGCACCGTAAGCCACGTCCCCCAGGAGACGTTCCTCTTCAGCGAGTCGGTCCGGGAGAACGTCCTCTTCGGGATGCCCGATGACGGGCGCCTGGAGCGAGCGAGCGAGGCGGCCCAGCTCACCGAAGCGCTCCCCTCCCTCCCCGACGGCTACGATACCCTCCTCGGCGAGCGCGGCGTCAACCTCTCCGGCGGCCAGAAGCAGCGCACCGCCATCGCCCGGGCGCTCGCCAAGGACGCGCCGATCTTCCTCCTCGACGATGCGCTCTCGGCGGTCGATGCGAGCACCGAGGCGCGGATCCTCCAGGCGCTCCGATCGGCGCTCGTCGGCAAGACGACCGTGATCGTCTCCCACCGGCTGGCCGCGGTGCGCGACGCCACCCGCATCATCGTCCTCGACCGGGGCCGCATCGTCGAGACCGGCCGCCACCCCGACCTGATGCGCCGGGAAGGGCGCTACTGGGAGCTGGTGCGGCGGCAGGAGCTGGAGGGTGAGCTGGAAGAAGAAGTGAAAAGTGAAAAGGGGAACGCGAGGCGTGAGAGGTGAGAGGTGAGACGTGAGAGGTAAGAGGTGAGAGGTGAGAGGTAAGAGGTAAAAGGTGAGAGGTAAGAGGTGACAGGTAAGCTGTGAGAGAGGGTTGAGGCGAGCGCCACGGATCGCTGAGATCCGACACCACTCCACCCCTACGCCCTAAGCGCTACGCCCCAAGCCCGAAGCGCCAAGCCCTGGGCGCCAGGCGCTACGCCCTTTCCATTGGAGGAACCATGACCGCAGCACGCATGCCCGCCCGCCGCGGGATCGACGCCCGGATGACCACGACGGCGATGGGATTCGACGGCTACTTCGTGGGAGAGCAGTTCGGGGTGGTGCGCGGGGTGAGCGTCCGCTCGCGCTCGATCGTGGGCAACTTCGCCGCCAAGCTGCAGCAGGTCTTCGGCGGCGACATCACCATCCTGACCCGGCTCTGTGAGGGCGCCCGGCAGGACGCCTTCGAGATCATGCTGGCCCACGCGGAGCGGCTCGGCGCCAACGCGGTGATCGGCGTGCGCTACGACGCCACGGAGATCATGGCGGGGGTCACCGAGGTGCTGTGCTATGGCACCGCCGTCGCGGTGGAGCCGCTTCCCGAAGAGACGGCCTGAGTCGGGTCAGAGCCAGCGCTGGAGGAAGGAGGGCGTGAGCGCCTGGAGCCACCCGCTCATCCGGGTGAACTCCCCGGACACGAGCAGGATCCCGGCGAGGATCAGGAGCGCCCCCGACACCCGCTGCACCCAGGGCAGCCAGCGCCGGAACCGCTGGAACCACTCCAGGAACCCCTCCAGCGCCCACGCCGCCAGGAGGAACGGCACCGCGAGGCCCGCCGAATAGGCGCCGAGCAGCAGGAGGCCGCGGCTCAGCGAATCCTGCACGCTCGCCAGGCTCAGGATGCCGCCCAGCACCGGCCCGATGCACGGCGTCCACCCCGCCCCGAATGCCATCCCCACCAGGAAGGACCCCAGGAATCCGAGCGGCTTCCGGTCGAGGTGCACCCGGGTGTCGAGGTGGAGGAGCGGGATGTTGAACACGCCGAGGGTGATGACGCCGAACAGGATGATGAGGGCGCCGCCCCCGCGCTCGATCCATTCGTGGTGGAGCTTGAGCCCGCGGCCGAGCGCGCTCGCCCCGGCGCCGAGGAGCAGGAAGATGAGCGAGAAGCCGAGGACGAAGACGATCGCGTGGAGGAGGGCGTAGCGGCGGCGGTCGTGCATCTCCCCGGCCGTCATCCCGGTGAGGAAGCCGAGGTAGCTCGGCACCAACGGGAGGACGCAGGGGGAGAGGAACGACAGGAGCCCCGCCACCAGGGCCACGGCGATGCTCAAGGCGGGCGCGTTGATCATCGGCGCGCCGCCTCGGCCCGGCGGCCCACGCAGTCGCGGCAGACGCCGTGCAGCGCCACGTCGTGGCGCTCGAGGCGGAATCCCGCCTCGTCGGCCACGAGCGGGAGCATTCGCTCCAGCCGCTCGGTGGAGAACTCGGTCACCGCGCCGCACCGCTCGCAGACGAAGTGGCCGTGGTCCGCGGCGCCGGCGGCGGGCTCGAACCGGCGCACACCCTCGCCGAAGTCGCGCGCGCGGACGAGGCCGCTCTCGATGAGGAGGTCGATGGTGCGGTAGAGGGTGGCGGTGCCGACCGGCGCGCCGACCGCCTTGAGGGCGCGCGCCAGTCCGTCGGCGGAGGGGTGGCCGTCGGCGGCGAAGATGGCCCGCGCCACCGATTCGCGGGGCCGCGTCACCGGGAGGCGGTGGTCGCGGAGCCAGCGCCGGAAGCGCTCGAGCTGCGCCTCGGCCTCACTGCTCGGGAGCCGCATCGGCCTCGGCGGGGAGCGGAACGGAAAGGTCGGGGAACCACCCGCCCACCGGCACCGGCGTCGGGGCGCCTTCGTCCACCCGCTTCTCGACGTCGGCCAGGAGCCGGTCGAGGGCGTCGAGCGGCCCGCTCCCCACTTCCTCGACCACGGCCTGGAACTGGCCGCGCTGCTTCCCCTTGATCGTCGCCACGTAGCGGCCGGTGTAGATGCGGCGGCGCTCGCCGTCCACCCGCGACACGATGGCGGTGCCGGCCTCCAGCGGCCCGTTCTTCAGGGGCTGGAAGGTCCAGATCCCGTCGATCTCGGCCACCGGGACCGCCTTCGCGACCTCGTCCGCCAGCCGGTGCCAGCGGGCGTCGGGGCCGCCGGCGGGGGTCAGCCCCGCGTACGTTCCCATTTCTCCACGTAGCTCCGGAGGACGTGCATGAAGTCCTGCGCGTTGGTGACGACGCCGTAGGCCTGGTGCGTGCCCCGGTCCTTGAGCTTGTTGACCACGAACTCCGTCTGGTCGACGCAGATGGTCATCAGCGGGGTCGGCACGCCGTTCCGCAGGTGGAAGGCGGGGAGCATGTTGCCCACCGCGATGGCGTGGAGCGCCGTCGCCACGAGCACGGCGCCGGTGGCGCGGCTCGTATGCTCCCGCATCGCATCCTGGGCCGCGAGCGTGTCGCTGTATACCCCCGGGAGCGGACCGTCGTCCCGGATCGAGCCGGCCAGGACGTACGGGACCTTCCGGGTGACCAGCGCGTGCATGATGCCGCTCGTCACGATCCCCTGCTCCACCGCCCGGTCGATGCTTCCCGCCGCGCGGATGCGGTTGATCGCCCGCATATGGAGGCCGTGGCCCCCCTCGGTGGCCTCGCCGGTGTTGGTCATCCCGAGCGTGGTCCCGTAGATGGCCGCCTCCATGTCGTGCACGGCGACGGCGTTCCCCGCCATCACCGCCTGGACGTAGCCGTTCCGGATGAACCACTCGAAGTCGGCCCGGGCCCGCGAATGCACCAGCGCCGGCCCCGCCACCCAGACGAGATACCCGCCACCCCGCGCCTCCTCGCCGATCCGGGAGGCCAGTTCCTCGTAGTTGACCGGCCGTTCCCGGCTCACTTCCGTCGACATGAAGCGGAACTCGTTCGCCCCGTGCGCACCGGCCAGGAACCCGTCGGTGTGGACGAAGATCCCCTCGCTGCCGTCCTCGGCCATCCCCATCGCCACCTGGTCTCCCCGCTTCAGGCGCCGGGGCTCGGTGGTCTCGATCGCATTTCCCCGGCGGACGATCACGCAGTCCATCCGCGGACGGCTCGGCGCCAGCCACGTTCCCCCCACTTTCACGTAGGTCGGGAGGTTCGAGGTGGAGAAGAAGCCTTCGGGCAGGACGCCGTCGGCCGGCAGCGGCGCGAACGTCGCGTCAGGCGCCGTGGCGAGGGGCGGGCGGGTGAAATCGGGGAGGTTGTAGGTGGCCATACCGCGGAGAAACGTAAGGGGGACCGGGACAGCGGGACAGTGGGACAGCGGGTCGGTGGGTCAGAGGAGGGAGACGGGATCGCGGTCGATGATCACCCGGATCCCGCGCCCCGCCTCCCGCCACCGGGGCGCGGCGTAGCGCACGAACCGCCCGACCTCCTCCGGCGCTCCCTTCACCAGCAGGTGCCAGCGCCAGCGGTCCTTGATGCGCGCGAGCGGCGCCGGGGCCGGCCCGAGCACGGTCAACGGGAGCTGCTGCGCGTCGACCAGCGCCTGGCACCAATCGGCCACCGCCGCCGCCGCATTCCCCACCGCCACCTCATTCGCCCCGCTCACCAGGACGTTGGCGAGCCCCAGCGACGGCGGATACGGCGGGCTCTCGCGGCTGGCAAGCTCGGCCGCGAGGAACCCCTCCACGTCGTGGGTCACGGCAAAGCGGACGGCGGAAGCGCCCGGTTGCCTGGTCTGGACCAGGACCCGCCCTCCCTTGGGGCCCCGCCCCGCCCGCCCGGCCACCTGGGCCAGCAGCTGGAAGGTCCGCTCCGAAGCCCGAAAATCCGGAAGGTGGAGCCCGGTGTCGGCATCCACCACCCCCACCAGCGTGACGTTGGGGAAGTCGAGCCCCTTGGCGATCATCTGGGTCCCGAAGAGGATGTCCACGTCCCCCCGCTCCACGGCGCCGAGGATGCGGTGGTGGCCCCACTTGGTGCTGGTCGTGTCGAGGTCCATCCGCGCCAGCCGGGCACCCGGATATCGCTGGCCGAGGTACGTCTCCAGTTGCTGGGTGCCGATCCCCTTCATCCGCTGCAGCGCACTTCCACACTCGGCGCACGCCGTCGGCATCGGCTCGGCGTGGGCGCAGTAGTGGCACGCCAGCCGCTCCGGCGTCCGGTGCACCGTGAGCGAGATCGAGCAGTTGGGGCAGTCGCGCACCGCGCCACACGCTTCGCACTGCAGGAACGACGCGAAGCCGCGCCGATTGAGGAGGAGGAGCACCTGCTCCTTCCGCGCCAGGGCCCGGTCGACCGCCGCGTCGAGTGCCGCACTCCAGGGGATGGCGCCGGTATCCTTGACCCGCGGTGCCGTCCGGAGGTCCACCACCTCGACCGGCGGGAGCGGGCGGTCGCCGATCCGCGCGGGAAGCGCGATGCGCGTGAGCTTCCCCGCTGACGCCCGCGCCCACGTCTCCACCGCCGGGGTGGCGCTCCCCAGGATGAGCCGGGCGCCCTCCAGCCGCGCACGCACCGCCGCCACATCCCGCGCGTGGTAGCGCGGCGCCTCTCCGTTCTTGTAGCTCGCCTCGTGTTCCTCGTCCACCACGATGACGCCGAGGTCGGGGATCGGCGCAAAGAGCGCAGAGCGCGCCCCCACCGCCACCCGGCGTTCGCCGCGCCGCAGGAGGCGCCAGGCGTCGGCCCGCTCGCCGTCGGACAGCCCGCTGTGGAGCACCGCCACCTGGTCGCCGAAGGCGCCCCGCACCCGGCGTACGGTCTGCGGCGTGAGGCCGATCTCCGGCACGAGGATGATGGCCCCCTTCCCGTCCGCGAGCGCCCGCCGCACCGCTTGCAGGTACACGAGGGTCTTCCCGCTCCCGGTGACGCCGAAGAGGAGCGCCCCGGCGGCGGCTGGCAGTGCGCCGAGCGTGGCGAGCGCCCGCGACTGGTCGTCGGTCAGGTCGGTCGGCGGCGGCGTCCCCGCCTCGTCGGCGAACGGGTCGCGGATCCGTTCGGTCCGGTCGATCCGGGCGAGGCCGCGGGTCACCAGCGCCTTGATGACCCCCAAGCCGAAGCCGAGCTGTTCCTCGAGGTGGCGGGTGGTGGCGGAGCCGCCCAGTTCCTCGAGCGTCTCGAAGAGGCGGCGCTGCTCCCGGGCCCGGCCGAAGCGCTCGTCCCGCTCGAGCAACGGCATCCCCGTCGCCACGAGCGTCAGCATCCGTTCCACCGCCTGTCCGCCGCCGGTGTCCGGCGGCTCGACCCGGAGCGTGAGCGCGCCGGTGCGGGCCAGCCGGTTCACCACGTCCCAGACCGGCCGCTTGAGCGCCCGCGCCGCGGTGGCCACCGGCGCCTCGCCCCCCTTCCGGTCGAGCCAGTCGAGCAGCTGGCCCGCCGTCCCGCCGGTGGCGCGCGCCGGATCGGCCACGGTCATCATCACCCGGGAGGCGCCCCAAAGCCCGGCGGGCAGCACCGCCTTGAGCGCGAGTCCGAGGGGTGCGCCGTAGTAACCCGCCATCCACTGCACCGTCTCGAGCAGCGGGCGCGGGAGTGCGGGCTCCGGATCGAGGACGCT
>DASYXP010000167.1:0-2879 GCA_035934835.1 Gemmatimonadales bacterium
CTCGATCAATCGGGTGTAGGGCTCCCCCTTGTGGCGCCCTCCCAGGAGCAGCACGAACGGGCGCGTCATCGCCCGGACCGCCACGTCGGTGGAGGCGACGTTGGTGGCCTTGGAGTCGTTGATCCAGAGGACGCCGCCCACCTCGCGCACCGGCTCCATCCGGTGCGGCAGCGCGCGGAAGCTCCGGAGCCCGGCGCCGATCCGGTCAAGGTCGCCACCGGCCTGCGCGGTCGCGAGCGCCGCCACCAGCGCATTGGCCACGTTGTGGTCGCCGAGGAGCGCCAGCTCCCCCCGCGGAAGGACGGGCGCGTCGTGCAGCATCAGCATTCCGGCGGCGCGGTCGAACCACGCATCGGCCCGCCCGGCCAGGGAGAAGCGAAGCACCGTGCCGGCCACGCCGCGGACCATCTCCCCGACGGCCCCGTCGTCGCCGTTGACGATCCAGACCGACCCCGGCCCCGCGTTCCGGAAGAGCCGTGCCTTGTCGGCGTAGTAGTCCTCCAGCCGGGCATAGCGGTCCAGGTGGTCGGGGGCCAGGTTGGTGAGCGCGCCGATGGTGGGCTGGAGCTGCGGCATGTCATGCAGCTGGAAGCTCGACAGCTCGACGGCCAACCAATCCGGCGCCGGCCGTTCCAGCGCCACTTCCGAGACCGGCCGCCCGATGTTCCCCGCCGTCCCCGCGCGCTTGCCCACGGCGGCCAGGAGGTGGCCGGTGAGCGCGGTGGTGGTGGTCTTCCCGTTGGTGCCCGTGATGCAGATCGTGCGCGTGCCGGGCAGCTCGGCCAGGCCGAGTCCCGCCTCCGCCACCACCGGCACCCCGGCGCGCGACGCGGCCTGCAGCGGCGGCGCCTCCGGCGGGACACCGGGGGAAACGACCACCACCTGGGCCTTCGCGATGCGCGCGAGGTCGTGTCCCCCGGTGGAAAGCGAGGCGCCCGCCGCGCGGAGCTGGTCGAGCGTGGCGGCGTCCCCGCCGGGACCGGCATCGCTGGCGTACACCGGCACGCCCCGCGAGCGCAGGAGCCGGGTGGCGGCGACACCGCTCCGGCCCAGTCCCACCACGGCCACCTCACGTCCGTCCACCAGCCAGCGGTCGATCATCAGCGGACCTTGAGCGTCGCGAGGGCCAGGAGCGCGCAGAAGAGGCCGAGGATCCAGAAACGGGTCACCACGGTGGTCTCCTGCCAGCCGAGCTTCTCGAAATGGTGGTGCAGCGGCGCCATCCGGAACACCCGATGGGCGTCGGCGTATTCCTTCCCGCGGGTCCGCTTGAACCACTTGTAGGTGCTCGTCTGGATCATCACCGACACGGTCTCCGCCACGAACACCCCGCCCAGGATCACCAGCAGGAACTCGGCCTTGAGCAGGATGGCCACGGTGCCGAAGGCGCCCCCGATGGCCAGGCTCCCGGTATCACCCATGAACACCTCGGCCGGGTGCGCGTTGAACCAGAGGAAGCCGAGGGCCGCCCCCATCAGCGCCGCGCAGAACACCGCCAGCTCCCCCGCGCCAGGCAGGTAGAAGAGGTAGAGGTATTGGGTCACGTCCACCCGGCCGAAGATGTACGCGAAAAGCGCGAACGCCCCCGCCGCGATGGCCGTGAGCCCGGTGGCCAGGCCGTCGAGCCCGTCGGTCAGGTTGACGGCGTTGGAGAACCCGGTCACGACGCCGGTCACGAACACCACATACAGGAGCGGCGCGAAGACCACGACGACGTACTTGAAGACCGGCACCGTCGTGGCCGAGGCCGGGATCGTCTCCGTCGGCACCGCCGGCCAGAGGAGGAGCGTGATGCCGAGCGCCACGCCGAAGGTGACCTGCCCCGCGAGCTTCCACTTGGCCACCAGCCCGCGTGAGCGCCCCTGCACGATCTTGAGGTAGTCGTCCACGAAACCGATGGCACCCATCCAGATCGTGGCGCCCATCGCCACCAGCACGAAGCGGTTGTTGAGCGGCGCCCATAGGAGCGTCGGCACGATGGTGCAGAGCAGGATGATGACGCCGCCCATCGTCGGCGTGCCCCGCTTCCCCTGGTGGCTGGCCGGACCCTCGGCGCGGATGACCTGGCCCACCTTGTGGTCCCGGAGGCGACGGATGATCCCGGGTCCCACCACGAACGCCATCACCAGCGCGGTGACGGTGGCGCCGGCCGCCCGGAAACTCAGGTAGTTGAAGAGGTTGAACAGGATGTACTTGCTGCCGAGGGGGGCGAGCAGATGGTAGAACATCGTCCCTCAGTGCGAAGTGGCCGGGGTCAGACCGAGATACGGAAGTATACGTTCCAGCGCCGCGCCGCGGGACGCCTTGAGCACCACCAGTTCATCGCCCTGGAGGCGGGCCTTGAGGAGGGGACCCAGGGCGGGCGCATCGGGCGCCACCAGGAGCCGGTCGCCGAGCGCGCCGCGATACGGCTCGAGCGCCGGCACGAACTCCCCCACCGCGGCGAGCAGGTCCGGCCCGAGCGCCACCAGCGCCTCGGCCACTTCCCGGTGATAATGCGCCGACTCCGGCCCGAGCTCCTTCATCGTCCCGGCCACGAACGTCAGGCGGCGCCCCGGGCGCATGGCGCGGGCAGTCTCGATGGCCGCCAGGAAGGAGGCCGGATTGGCGTTGTAGCTGTCGTTGAAGACCGTGAGCCCGCCGTGCTGCAGCAACTCGCCCCGGCCCCCTGGGAGCACCACCCGGCCCAGCGCCGTGGCCATCGCCGCCGGACGGAGGTGCAGTTCCCGCCCCAGGCACCACGCCAGCATCGCGTTCCCCGCCTGGTGCGGTCCGTGCACGCCGAGGTGCACCGGCTGACCGTCGACCACGAAGCCCGCGCGCCCCTCGGCGTCGACGGTGGCGGCCGGGGGCGCCACTACGAGGACACGCCCGGCCAG